>JALRGF010000373.1 GCA_023253495.1 Verrucomicrobiales bacterium | reverse complement strand
CGCAGACACCCATTCCTTCCGGCCGGGCACCGCGTCGCCTGTGCTGACGGGCGTGCCGGAGTTGAGGGGGTCACTGCGGGGGGAGCGACGGCCACCGGGAAACGAGCCGGCCCAGGCCGCTGCCGTCGATCCTCTGGAAGTTGATTCTCTGGCCCGCCGGGGCGGGGCACCCTTGAAGCCGGAGGAGCGCCTTTCGCTCGTCAGGCGGGGCGAGTCATTGGGATTTCTTGAAGGCGGGGTGTCAGGGGGGCCTGCGGTGCGGACGGTTGGATTGATGCGAGAGCCATTCTGGAGTACCGGTGGAACCGGCGGGCTGCGGCTTGCGTTATGCTGTGGTCGGTCCAGCGTGGTGGAGCGGGCGGGATGGTGCCTGCCTGTGCCGCCTGCTGATTCATCCACTCTGATCCACTGCCATGATGACCACACTACCCCACATCCCCGTACTCCGTGCCGGCCTGCCCTATGCCAGTCTGGACGTGGCTGAAATCAAAGGAGTGGCCACCGGGGAGCCGGTGGTGCGCATTTCGCAGGCCAATGCCGGTCTTATCAAGCGTGATCTGGCGGCGATCGGGCGGGCGGCGGTGGCGTTGCGGCGGTTCCGGGCGTCGGACCGGGTGGCCATGGTGAAGCGGGCCGGGGAGATTTTTCTGCACGACACGTTGCCGCTGGGTGACGGCGGGGCGGTGCAGACGCCGGACGATTACCGGGAGCAGCTGGCGGCGACCAGCGGGCTGCCGCATGCGTTGATCCGGCGGAACATGCAGCGGCTGGGGGTGGTCTTTGCGGACATTGATGTGATTTTGCGCGGACTGAGCCGCGGGTTGAATCTGGATGTGCTGGACCACGGGTTTGGCGAGCAGAACGGGGTGCCGGTGAGTTATGCGGTGCAGACCGACAGCCTCGGGGTCATTCTGCCGAGCAATTCTCCGGCGGTGAATGCCTTGTGGATTCCGGCGATTGCGCTCGGGGTGCCGGTGGTTCTCAAGCCCGGGCGCGAGGAGCCGTGGACCCCGTGGCGGATCATCCAGGCGATGATCAAAGCCGGGCTGCCGGCGGAGGCATTTTCGCTCTATCCGACGAGCCACGAGGGATCGGCGGCGATCATCCGGAAGTGCGGGAGGGTGCAGCTGTTCGGCGACGACAAGACGGTGGCCCAGTATGCGGCGGACCCGCGGGTCGAGGTGCACGGGTCGGGGCGGTCGAAAATTCTGCTGGGCGACGACGTGGTGGACCGGTGGCGGGAGTTTCTGCCGGTGCTGGTCGACAGTGTGGCGCTCAATTCCGGGCGGTCGTGCATCAACACGAGCGCGATTGTGGTCCCGCGGCATGGGGCGGCCATTGCCGAGGCGGTGGCGCGCGAGCTGCTGACGATGGTGCCGCGGGTGCCGGAGGATCCGGAGGCGCGCCTGAGCGGATTTGCCAATCCGGCGATGGCGGAAATGATTGATGGGGCGATCACCGACGGGCTGGCCGACCCGGGGGCCGAGGATGTGTCGGCGCGGCTGCGTGCGGCGGCCGGCGGGGAGAGCGGGCGGCGGGTCAGCCGTGACGGCATGAACTACCTGCTGCCGACGATCGTGCACTGTCATTCCTTTGCGCACCCGCTGTCCAACCGGGAGTTTCTGTTTCCGTATGCCAGCGTGGTGGAAGTGCCGCAGGCGGAAATGCTGGACACCATCGGGCCGAGCCTGGTGGTGACTGCGATCACCGAGGATCCGGCGTGGATTCCGCAGTTGCTGGCGGCCCCGCACATCGACCGCCTGAACATCGGGCCGGTGGTCACGGCGCAGGTCGACTGGAGCCAGCCGCACGAGGGCAACCTGTTCGAGTTCCTCTACAAGCGCCGGTCGATCAGTGTCGTCAATGCCCCGGTGGCCGGGTAAGGGGAGCCGGCGGCTTGCCGGACCGGCCGGCTGCGGTTAACAGACCGGCTCATGGAATCCCCCGCCACGATTGATGCGTTTGTTCAGGATCAGGAGGCCGGCTTGCGCGCCGGGATTCCTGACTTTGTCTGGCAGTTCGAGCATGCGCCCGGCACCCGCGTGCATTTCGGCCCCGGTCGGGTGCGTGACGTCGGGCCGCTGTGCCGCGCCATGGGGGGGACCCGGGTACTGGTGGTGACCGACCCGGGCATCGGGAAAGCCGGTCATCTTGAGGCGGTGCTGGCCAGCCTGCGCCACGCCGGTGTGCCGGCGGCGGTCTTTGACGAGGTGATTGAGAACCCGACGACCGAAACCGTCGATGCGTGTGTAGCGGCGGCGCGCAAGTTCGGGG
>JALRGF010000268.1 GCA_023253495.1 Verrucomicrobiales bacterium | reverse complement strand
ACACCCACATCCATTTCATCTGCCCGCAGCAGATCGAACACGCTCTGGCCAGCGGAGTGACCACCATGCTTGGCGGCGGCACCGGGCCGGCCCACGGAACATACGCGACCACCTGCACCCCCGGCCGCTGGAACCTCCATCGCATGCTCGAGGCCGCCGAGGAGTACCCGATGAACCTCGGATTTCTCGGCAAGGGAAATTGCTCCTCCCCCGAGCCGCTCCGCGAGCAGGTCCGGGCCGGCGCCATCGGACTCAAGCTCCACGAGGATTGGGGGACAACCCCCGCGGCCATCGACACCTGTCTCGGCGTGGCCGACGAATTCGATGTCCAGGTGGCCATTCATACCGACACCCTGAACGAGGCCGGATTCGTCGAGAGCACCCTCGCCGCTTTCAAGGGGCGGACCATCCACACGTACCATTCCGAGGGTGCGGGCGGCGGTCATGCGCCCGACATCATCCGCGTCTGCGGCGAGGCCAACGTCCTGCCCTCGTCCACCAATCCGACCCGCCCTTTCACCGTCAACACCATCGATGAGCACCTGGACATGCTCATGGTCTGCCACCACCTCGATTCCCGGATCCCCGAGGACGTGGCCTTTGCGGAATCGCGCATCCGTCCGGAAACCATCGCCGCCGAGGACCTGCTGCACGACCTCGGGGCCATCTCCATGATGTCGAGCGACAGCCAGGCGATGGGCCGGCTCGGCGAGGTCATCACCCGGACCTGGCAGACAGCACACAAAATGAAATCCCAGTTCGGGAAACTGGACGGTCCGGCCGCGCATCAGGCGGCCGACAATTTCCGGGCCCTCCGCTACGTCGCCAAATATACCATCAACCCGGCTCTGGCTCACGGCATCGCCCATGAGGTCGGCAGCCTTGAGGCGGGCAAACTGGCGGACCTCGTGGTCTGGAAGCCCGCTTTCTTCGGCGTCAAACCGGAGGTCGTGCTCAAGGGCGGCCTGATCGCCATGGCGAACATGGGGGATCCGAATGCCAGCATCCCGACGCCCCAGCCGACGTTTTACCGGCCGCAGTTCGGGGCCCACGGTCGCGCCCGGTTCGCCACCAACCTCACGTTCGTCAGCGCTCACGCCCTCGATTCCGGCATCCTCACGCCCCTCGGGCTCCGGAAAACGCTGAGTGCTGTCCGCGGTTGCCGCACCATCAGCAAACACGACCTGCTCTGGAACAACGCCCTGCCCAGGATCGAGGTCGATCCGGAAACCTACACCGTCAAAGCCGACGGCCGCGAACTCCGCTGCGAACCGGCCCATGCGCTGCCCATGGCTCAACGCTATTTCCTTTTCTGAGCGCACCTCCCGGCGATGGGGTCGGCGACCGCCCATTTTCCATCTCTCCCATCTCTCCCATCTCTCCCATCCCCGCCCCGCATGCCGGTGTATCCTGAGGAGCCGCCGGCCTTCTTGCCCGTCACGATCCACCCAAAATGCCAAACCGCTTCGCCAGCACCGTGCGCGCGGCATGCCATCCGGCCATCCCGTGCACGCCGGCCCCGGGCGGAGTGGACGCGGAGCAGAGGAAAAGGTCCGGAGCCGGTGTGGTATAGGGATTGAAGCGGGCGACCGGCCGGGTGAACATCTGCCTCCAGTCCTGCACGCCGCCGATGATGTCGCCGCCGATGTAATTCGGATTGTAGGCTTGAAAATCGCCCGGCGTCATCACGTGGCTGGCCAGAATGGTGTCGCGGAATCCCGGCGCGTACCATTCGATGTGCTCAAGGATGGCATCGGTGGCGTCGCCGGGCCAGGCCGCCGGCACATGCGCATAGATCCACGCGGTGTGGCGGCCGGCCGGGGCGCGGGTCGCGTCACACAGGCTCTGCTGCCCGACGAGCAGGAACGGCCGCTCGGGCAGCTGCCCGCGCCAGATGGCGGCCTCCGCGGCGGTGATTTCCTCCAGGGTGCCGCCGACGTGGACGGTCCCTGCGCGCCGGCACTCGGCCGCCCGCCACGGGATCGCCTCGCTCAGAGCGAGGTCGAGCTTGTAGGCGGCCGGGCCATGGC
>JALRGF010000224.1 GCA_023253495.1 Verrucomicrobiales bacterium | reverse complement strand
ACTGCCCCCGCCCCGCCGCCACCCGCAACGGCTGCGCCGCTTTCCTCGGTGATTGCCAAGGCAGATCCGGCCGGCGATCCGAGCTGGACCACCGAACAATTCAGCGAAGACGCCGGCACGCGGCTCAACAAAGAATTGCTGCCGTATCTGGCCGACCCGACCGCCGGCATTCCCGAATCCCTGCTGGCGCCCGATTTCCGCACCACCCCGCTGCGGCCCGAACTCACCGTGGTTTTCAAGGACCTCGCTTTTGAGGTGCGGCGCCCGGGCCCGCTGGCCACCGATCCGTCGCTGAGCGGCCCGGACGGCTTCCGCAACGCCTTCGCCCCGCTACGCGAGGCGTTTCACCCCGCCGACCCGCCGACCGGCCTGCCCCCGCTGCGCGGCAAGGCCAAGGTGGTGCGCGTCGATCCGGCCCGCGACGGCCAGCCGTGGACCACACTGGTCTACTTCGAAGCCAGTCGCGGCCCGGTCCAGCAGAATGCCGAATGGCGGTGCACCTGGCACCGCGGCTCCGCGCAATCGGACCTCCTCCTCCATTCGATCACCCTCGTCCGGTTCGAGGAAATCCGGGCCTTCGCTCCGGCCGACGACCCCGCGCGCCCGGCTTTCGCGGACGGCACCGAAGCCTTACTCGGCGCCAACCCGTCATGGAACGACCAGCTTGTCCACGGCGCCAACCACTGGCACGGCAACCTCGATGTCGCCTTCGGCATCCACCAGGGCAACCAGGGCATCGCCATCGCCGATGCCAACGGCGACGGCCTCGAGGACGTCTACCTCTGCCAGCCCGACGGCCTGCCCAACCGCTTCTTCCTCCAGCAGCCGGACGGCACCCTGCGCGACTTCAGCCGCGAGTCGGGCCTCGATTTCCTCGACCTCTCGCGAAGCTCCCTTTTTATCGACCTCGACAACGACGGCGATGCCGACGCCGTACTCGCGCACCGGTTCTCCGTCACCTTCCTCGAAAACGACGGCGCCGCCCGCTTCCGCATCGTCCGGACCATCGACACCGAATCGCGCGTCAGCGGGCTGGCCGCCGCCGACTACGACGCCGATGGCGACCTCGACATCTACATCTGCGGCTACAGCCCGATCGGCCAGACGTCGCCCGAGGACATTTTCGCCAACCCGGTGCCCTACGAAGACGCCAACAACGGCGCCTTCAACTACCTCTACCGCAACGACGGCCGCCTCACCTTCAGCGACGTCACCGCCGACACCGGCCTGAACGTCCACAACACCCGCTTCAGCTTCTGCGCCGCCTGGGAGGACTTCGACAACGACGGCGATCAGGACCTCTATGTCGCCAACGACTTCGGCCGCAACAACCTCTATCGCAACGAACTCGTTCCCTCCGGCCAGGCCACCTTCACCGACGTCGCCGCCGCCCTCGGCGTCGAGGACATCGCCGCCTCCATGTCCGTGGACTGGGCGGACGCCGACAACGACGGCCACATGGATCTCTACGTCGGCAACATGTGGTCGTCCGCCGGCAACCGCATCGCCTTCCAGCAGCAATTCAAACCGGGCACCAGCGAAGAGACGCGCCAGGCACTCCAACGCCACGCCCGCGGCAATACGTTCTTCAAGAATGTCCCCGGCCAGCCGTTCCTCGACGCCAGTGATGCCGCCGGTCTGACCATGGGCCGCTGGGCCTGGGGCTCGAACTTCATCGACCTCAACAACGACGGATGGGAGGATATTTACGTCGCCAACGGCTTCATGAGCGCGCCCGACACGGGCGATTTGTGAAGCTTCTTCTGGCGGCAGGTCGTGTCGCAATCACCCCCGGCTTCCGCCTCCTCGTCCCAGATGCTCGAGTACGACAAGGCATGGGCCGCCCTCAACCTCATGATCCGTGAAGGTCGCGGATTCAGCGGGCACGAACGGAATTGCGTCTTCCTCAACCTCGGCGGCAAGGACACCCGCTTCGCCAACGTCTCGTCCGCCACCGGTCTGGACTTCGACGACGACGGCCGCGGCCAGGCCAGCGTCGACTGGGACCGGGATGGCGACCTTGACATCTGGGTGACCAACCGCACCGGCCCCGCCGTCCGCTTCCTCCGCAACGACTCCCCCCACGGTCACCCGGGCGTCGCTTTCCTCCTCCGGGGGACCACCGCCAACCGCGACGCCATCGGCGCCCGCGTCGAACTCCACCTCGGCCCGGAAGGCGCCACCCGCCGCATCAAAACCCGCCGCGCCGGTCACGGACACCTCTCGCAGTCGTCGGCCTGGGTCCACTTCGGCCTCGGCACGGACGGCCCGGCGCGCCACGTCACCGTAAAATGGCCCGGCGGCCGCCCCGAAACCTTCCCCATCCCACCCGGCTCTTCCCGCCTGCGCCTGGTCGAGGGCAGCGGAAAAGCCGAACCGGTGGCCGCACCGGCGGCACCCGCCGCCGCGCTCGCCGCCTCTTCCATCAAGGCCCCGCCTGAGAGTGACGCCGGCCGCATCGTCCTGCTGCGCCCGGCCCCGGTGCCGGATCTGGAGGTGATCCTCCCGGACGGCCAGCCGGCCTCGCTCGTGCCCGTAACCGCCGAGCCGCAGAAACCGCTGCTGGTCAACCTCTGGGCCACCTGGTGCGCCCCGTGCGTCAAGGAAATGAGCGAGTGGACCGCCGGGCGGGACCGCCTCACCGCCGCCGGTCTCCAAATCGTTTCCGTTTCCGTCGATGACGCCGCCGACCCCTCCGACCGCCGGGCCAAGGTCGACGCGGCGCTGCGGAAGATCAGCTACCCGTTCCGCACCGCTTTTCCGTCCGACTCCCTCATCGAACGCCTCGAAACCCTGCAGCGCAGCTTCATCGGCCGCCAGTCACCCCTGCCCATCCCCAGCAGCTTCCTCATCGACGCCCGCGGCTGCCTCGCCGTCATCTACCGCGGCCCGGTCAGCGTGGATCAATTGCTCGCCGACCTCGCGCTGCTCGAGCAGCCGATCGACACCGTGCTCGCCGGCGCCGTGCCTTTTGCCGGCCCGTGGATCGGCCGTCCGAAGCCGACCGAGGCACGCGCCGTGGCCATCAAGTTCCTCAATCGCGGATCCGTCGCCGAATCCGAGGCCTATCTGCGCCGCCTCTTCGCCTGGAACACCGCCCACCCCGGCGAGTTCACCGACAAGGAACAAAACGACCTGCAGAATTATCTCGGCGCCCTCCTCTACGACCAGAAACGCTACGAGGAGGCGCTCGCCGAATGGCGGGAATACATCCGCCGCGTGCCGGGCGACCGCGCCACCGTCATCGACATGGCCCGCGCCTTCACCGCCCTGAAACGGCCGACCGAAGCCGCCGCCTCGCTGCGCACCGCTCTGCGCCTGAAACGCGACGACGCCAGTCTGCTGGCCCAGCTCGGCCGCTCGCTCGTGGCCGCCGGCGGCCCGGAAGAAACCCGCGAAGCCATCAGCCTGTTCCGCGAAGCCCTCGACCTCGAGCCATCACGGGTCGTCCGCTTCGAACTCGCGCAGCTGCTCGGCACCTCCGGCCGCACCGCCGAAGCGGTCAACGAACTGCGGTCGCTGCTCGCCAGCCACCCCGACTGGCCGCCCGCCGTCAACAACCTCGCCTGGCTGCTCGCCACCGGTCCCGACCCCGCCCTGCGCAACGGCCCCGAAGCCGTCCGCCTCGCCGAATCCATTCGCAATCCGGAAATCGTCTTCACCCTCGGCACCCTCTCCGCCGCCTACGCCGAAACCGGCCGCTTCGAAGACGCCCTGCGCACCGTCCGCCAGGCCATCGCCCTCGAGGAACCCAAACCCGACTCCGCTTACCTCGCCGGTTTCCGCGCCATGCACGCCGCCTACGAACAAGGCCAACCGTACCGCGACCCCGCCCTCGCCGGCACGACGCCGCCATGATCGCCGCCCGCCCACCCGGCGCCCATGCCGTGCCCGCCGCCATGATCGCCGCCGCCGTCTGGCTCGCCGGCTGCAGCGAGCGCGCCGACCCGGTGGCCACCGTCACCCCCAACACCGCCGCCACCGCCGCCACCGGACCGGTGGCCGCCCTGCTGCCGGAAAATCCCACCTACGCCTCCGAAGTCGCCCCCATCCTCTTCAAGAACTGCGCCCCCTGCCACCGCCCGGGAGAGGCCGCCCCGTTTCCCCTGCTGACCTACGCCGACGCCGCCAAACGCGCCCGCCAGATCGCCGAAGTCACCGCCGACCGCTCGATGCCCCCGTGGCTCCCGGTCGAAGGCCACGGCTCCTTCGTCGGCGAACGCCGCCTCTCCCCCGCCGAAATCACCCTGCTCCAAAGATGGCACGATCAGGGCGCCCCGGAGGGCGACCCGGCCCGCACCCCGCCCGTGCCCGCCTTCACCGATGGCTGGCAGCTCGGGCCACCCGACCTCGTGGCCACCATGCCCGAACCCTTCAGCCTCCCGCCCGACGGTCGCGACGTCTACCGCAACTTCGTCGTCCCGCTCCCCCCGGGACCCGCCCGCTTCGTCCGCGGCGTGGAATTCCGCCCCGGTAACCCGCGCGTCGTCCACCACGCGTTCGTACTCGTCGACGACCAGGGAGACTCAACCACCCTCGACGACGCCGACCCCGGCCCGGGCTACGGCGGCATGAACCCGGGCCCCGGCGCCCGCAGCCCGGGCGGCCACTTCGTCAGCTGGCAGCCCGGCAAAACCGCATCGTTCGTGCCCCCGGGCATGAGCTGGCGCCTCGCCCCCGGCTCCCGGCTCGTCATCCAGATGCACATGCAGACGACCGGCCGCCCGGAATCGGTTCAGGCCAGTGTGGGGCTGTATTTCACCGACGAACCGCCCCACGCCGTCCCCTACAAACTGGTTCTCGCCTCGTCCCGCATCGACATCCCGGCCGGCGCCGCGGAACATGTCGTCGAATCCACCTACCGCCTGCCCGTCCCGCTCCGCATCCTCGGCCTCATCCCCCACGCCCACTACCTCGGCAAACAACTCCACGGGCTCGCCGAACTGCCCGATGGCACCACCCGCTGGCTCCTGCGCATCGACAACTGGGATTTCAATTGGCAGGGCGACTATCGCCTCGCCGACCCGCTGGTCCTGCCCGCCGGCACCGTGCTCCGCCAACGGTTCACCTACGACAATTCCACCGCCAACCCGCGCAACCCGCACAGCCCGCCCCGGCGCGTCACATTCGGCCCGAATACCACCGACGAAATGGGCGAACTCTGGATCCAGGTGCTTCCCGCAACCCGCGACGACTACCAGGCCCTCAATCGCGATTACGGACGCCTCGCCCTGACCCGGCGGCTCGCCGACCTCACCGAACGGGTCGCCGCCACCCCCGACGACGCCGCCCTGCGCACCGAATGCGCCAAAACCCTCATCGCCATGGGCCGCGCCGCCGAAGCCGCCCCGCACCTCACCAGAGCCATTGAACTGGACGACGCCGGGTCCGCCGAAGCCCATTACCTGCTCGGCATGAGCGCCGTTCAGGCGGACCGCCCCGCAGACGCCCGTCCGTCATTCGAAGCCGCCATCCGCCGCCAGCCGCGCCACGTCGCCGCCCTCAACGCCCTCGGTATGCTCGCCCTGCGCGCCAACGACCTCGAACAAGCCGTCAGGTATTTCCGGCAGGCCGTCGACGCCCACGGCGAAAATGCCGCCGCCCAGGCCAACCTCGGCCTGGCCTACCTCCGGCTCGGCCGCCCCGCCGACGCCCTCACCCCGCTCGAAGCCGCCCTCGCCCTGGAACCGGACAACCCGAAACGCCGCCAGATGCTCGATCAGGCGCGCGCCGCGGCGGCCGGCACCACCCGGGACACGCGCCCGCGCGAATAATCAGGCTTATTTTTTCGCCTTCGCCTCGATCTCCAGCTTCCGCGAGGCCTCCAGATCCGCGGCCGCCTTGGCTTTTTCCCCCAGCGCCGTGTACGCCGCGGCACGGTTGTTGAAGGTCAGCGGATTCTTCGGGTTGAGGGCGATGGCGGCGGAATTGTCGGCCACCGACTTGGCATATTCCCCCATCCTCCCGTACGCCAGCCCGCGGCGGACAAATCCCTCTTCAAACTTCGGGTTCAACGTCACCGCCCTCGTGAAATCCGCCACCGCCTCCGGCAGCCGGTCGAGTTTCATCAGGCTGAGTCCCCGACTCTGATACGCCTCCACCAGTCCAGGATCAATCTCCAGCGCGCGCCGGTAAAACCCCAGCGCCGCCTCGTGCTGCCCCTGCCGCGCCGCCACCACTCCGCGCAACATCACCGGCCGACCATCACCCGGATTCACCTTCATCGCCTGCTCAAAAGCCGACACCGCCTCGTCCAACCGACCCGATTGCATCTGCAACAAGCCGCGATTGCACAACCGGGCCGCCTGCGCCGCCTGGTCCCGCTGCACCGCCGGCCGCGGAGTCCGCGGTGCCGTCGGAACTGGAGCCGCCGGAGCCGCAGAGGGAGCCGCAGAAGCCGGGGACGGCGGCGTCCCCGCGGCGGCGGCCACCGGCTGCGGACGCCGGACGTCACTCGTCTGGCCTATCAGCCCGCCGACCTCGTGCCCCAGCCGGCTGGCCTCCGTCAGCGCCGCGGCCACCGCATACCGGTATTCGAGCCGGGCCTGGCGCTGGTTCTCCGTGGTGATCACCCGATACCCCGAATCGTCATACGAAATGACCATGGACGCGGCGGTGCCAGCCGTCACACAGACAGCAGCCACACCGGCCGCAAGCGTCAGACTGAAGGAGCGTGAGGGAGACATGGCAGATCGAAAAACGACCAGATCCTATCCGGAACGGCCGGTGATTGCAATTCCCGAAGCGGGCGGGACGTCCGACCGCCCGTCAACACCGGCTCACTCCACCCGGATCAGCGCGCTCCGGCCATGCGCATCCAGCCCTTCGAGGTCGGACAACGCCTTGACCAGCGGCGCCGACTTCCGGATGGCGGCCGCATCCAGCCGCACCACGCTCGTGCGGCGCTGGAACTGATCGACGGTCAGTCCCGGAAACGATTTCCCGGCGCCGCCGGTGGGCAGGGTGTGGCTCGGACCGGCCAGATAATCACCCACCGCCACCGGGGAATGATTGCCAACAAACAAGGCACCCGCAGTTGTCAGTCTCGACATCAAGGATTTTTCTCTTTTCACGACCAGGCTCAGGTGCTCGGGAGCATAGGCGTTGGCCACCTCGACCGCCTGGTCGAGCGATTCCGTGACCACGATGAATCCCCCGGTCTGCAGCGCGGCCGCCAGGTATTCCTGACGCGAAAGGGTCGTCAACTGGCGCGCCACTTCGGCCTGCACCGCCGCCGCCAGTTTGCGCGACGGCGTGACCAGCACCGCCTGGCTGCCATGCCCGTGCTCAGCCTGCGCCACCAGGTCAGCGGCAATCCACGCCGCATTCCCGGTGTCGTCCGCCAGCACCATCACCTCGCTGGGACCGGGAAGCTGGTCGATGGCCACCAGCCCGAAAACCTGGCGCTTGGCTTCAATGACATATTTGTTCCCCGGTCCGAAAATCTTGGCCACCGGACGGATCGTCCGCGTACCGAAGGCCAGCGCCCCGATCGCCTGGATCCCGCCGATCCGGTAAACTTCAGTGGCCCCGGCAAGATGCAGCGCGCCCAGCAGCGCCGGATTCACCGTACCATCCGGGCCGCACGGTGTGGTGACGACAATCTCGCGGCACCCGGCAATCCGCGCCAGAGTGACCGTCATGATCGCCGTGCTCACCAGCGGCGCCGTGCCCCCGGGCACATACAACCCGACCCGCTCAAACCCCCGGTAGACTTCGCCCACCACCGCCCCCTGCTCGTTCCGCCGCGACCACGACCCGCGCCGCCCGGCCCGCGCAAAAGCCGCCACATTGCGGTGCGCGGCGCGCAAGAGCCGCCGCGTGCCCGCCGGCAACCCCCGCCACGCCGCCGCCAGCTCCGCCCGTCCCACCGCCAGCCCCTTCGGCGTCAGCCGCGCCCGGTCAAACCGCTCCGTATACTCAATCACCGCCGCATCCCCGCGCGCCCTCACATCAGCCAGCACCCCCGCCACCGCCTCCCGTGTGCCGGTTTCCGGCTCGGCCCGTCGATCGAGTTTCTTCAGCACGCTCCGGCCGGCCCGGGTGGTCGCATCAATGATCTTCAGCATAAAGACGGCCATCCTACGGCTCTCCGACCAGCCTGCAACCGGCCGCCCCGCCACTCCGCCGCCCCGCTCTCCCCCGCAGCGGATTTTTGACCGGCCCCACCGGGTGAAGTACTTGCTTCCCGAGCTGCCGCGGTGCATCGCACTCCGCCCCCCGGCACTGCGCGTCCCCCATGCCCGAAAACCACGCCTCCGATTCCGCCCACCCCACCGCCAAAGCCACGAGGCTCCCTCGCGTCGGCCAATGGCTGGCCTACGCCGCTTTCCGCACCTTCGAGGCCATACTCCGCCTCCTGCCCCTGCCCGCCGTCTTCACCCTCGGCGAAATCGGCGGTGGCCTCGCCTGGGCGGTCGCCAGTCCGTACCGCCGACTGGTCCTCGACAACCTGCGCATCGCCTACGGCCGCGAACTCGACGACACCGCGCGCCGGCATCTGGCCCGCGCCCACTTCCGGAGGCTCGGCGCCAACCTGCTCTCCAGCCTGAAGGTCCCCACCATGCCGCGCGCCGAAATCGAAAAAATCGTCGCCATCGAAGGCATCGAACACGTGCACAAAGGCATCCGCGACAACCTCGGCTTCATCTACGCCATCTGCCACATGGGCAATTGGGAGGTCCTCGCCCAGATGCCGGACATCTGCCCGACCGGCAAACCAGGCACCCTCTTCCAGCCGCTCAGCAATCCGTTCCTCAACGCCCACATCGCCCGCCTCCGCTCACGTTTCGGATTCCGTCTCTTCGACCGCCATGACGGCTTCCACACCACCGTCCAGTTCCTGCGCGACGGCGGCGGGCTCGGCGTGCTCGTCGACCAGCATGCCGGCGACAGCGGCGTCTGGTGCCCGCTCTTCGGACGCCTCGCTTCCACCACCAACCTCGGCGCCCTGCTCACCCTGCGCACCGGCGGCCCCGGCCTCCCGAGCAGCCGCGATCTCCTCCGCGGACAGGGTGCGGTCGGGAGCTCGGAACCTCAGGGCGAACGCCAGCGAGCGGTGGCCGTCGGGCACCTGCGGCCCGGCGTACACATCGAACAGGCGGACGTCCTCGCACAGGTCCCCCGCACCCGCGCGGAGGGCAGCGGCGACATCGGCCACCGCGACGGTCTCGGCGACCACGAGGGCGATGTCCTCCTTCGCCACCGGCTGCGTCACGACCTCGGGTGCAGGCGCGACGGGCTCCGTAGCGGCGATGAGGGCATCGAGATCGACTTCGACCGCGCACGTACGCGGTGGCAGGGAGTACGCCGCGATGACCCGGGGATGGAGCTCGCCCGCGTGGCCGATGACTGCTCCCTCGACGCTGAGCGCGGCCGTGCGACCGGGATGGAACGGTGCGTCACTGCCCTGCGTCACGTCCAGCGCCGCGCCCAGGGCGGTCGCGAGGACGCGCGCCACCTCGATCGCATCCGCCCAGCTGACCGGCCGTCCGGCCCCCCACCATCCGGAGGATTCGCGTGCTCCGGCGAGGACCACTGCTAGATGATGCGGCTGCTCGGGCAGGAGCCGCTCCAGCATCGCGAGCTCGGCGTCGGACGGCCGGCCGTCGACTCCCGGCCGTGGCACATCCGGACCCCACTGATCGCGCGACATGACGAACACGCGC
>JALRGF010000097.1 GCA_023253495.1 Verrucomicrobiales bacterium | reverse complement strand
CTCCTTGAGCGAACCGCCGCTGACCAGGGACTCCGGCCAGAGGTCGCGGATCTCGAGGACGAATGGCTTCCGGCGCACCGCGGCCAGGGCCAGACCGGCGACGGGTGCCAGCAGTTGCGGGGAAGACGCGAAGATCAGGTCGCACGGCCTGGTGAGGCCGTAAAGGAACGCCTCCGCAGCAAAGACGAACCATCCCAGGATGCGCTTGACGCCGTTGGTGTCATAGGCGGGTACCGGCAAAAGAGTGAAGCGCGGGTCCGATGAACGCATGACCTCACCCGTAGTGTGGTGCCGGGAGCTGGAAACGATGCGAAAATCCCATCCGCGCAGTCGACTCAGCAAATCGAAGGTGCGCGTGATGCCTCCGTATTCCCGGGGAAAAGCGTACTGGTTGATCGCCATCACCACGCGTGGGGCGGGTGATGAAGGGGATTCAGGACTCATGTCTCGGCGGTTGCCGGTCAGGCGGCGGATGGCGGAGGAGACCGATGATAGGGTCAGCTTTCAGGCCTTCAGGTTTTTTTGGTGGCGCCTTCCCGGAGCGTTTCCCCAGGCTGGGATGGGGGCGGGCCCTTGGCCCTTGGCGTGGGAACGTCATGGGGACAGGTACGCTATGCCCCCCTGAGACGTTGCCTCTGCGGGATGGTGTGGGCGTGCTGACGGGAGCCCGAACCGGCGGGGTATGCGGTCGGCGGACGTTGTGCGGAAGGGCTGCCCGTTGGTGTGCCGACGCGAGCCGGAACCGGCCGGTTATGGGGTGCGCGGGCGGGCGTGCGGTGTGGCGCGCTCTGCTGTTTCCCTATTGCAGCATTTTTTCGCGTTCGAGCTTCAGGCCCATTTTGCGGTAGAGGGTGGCGATGCTGACGCCGAGCATGGAGGCGGTCTTTTCGCGAGACCCTTCGTTGAATTTGAGGGTTTCGCGGATGAAGAGGCGTTCCTGTTTGCGGATGTAGTCGTCGAGCGACGATCCGATCGGCAGCTGATGGCGCACCCCGGCCAGATCGGCGTCGGTGACCTCGACCTTCTGGGTGATTTTGGGCGGGAGGTCGGCGGGGCGGATGCGTTTGCCTTCGGCGAAGGTGCAGGCGCGTTCGATGGCGTTGCGGAGTTCGCCGACGTTGCCCGGCCAGGCGTAATTCTTGAGAAGATCGAGCGAATAGCGGTCGATTTCCCGGATGTCGAGGCCGGCGAGGCGGCTGTAATTGTTCAGGAAGTGGTGGGCGAGTGCCTCAATGTCATCGCGGCGGTGGCGCAGCGGAGGCACCTGGATCGGGATGACGGAGAGGCGGTAGAAGAGGTCTTCGCGGAAGCGCCCTTCCTTGATGAGGGATTCGAGCGGGTGGCTGCTGGTGGCGATGAGGCGCACGTCCTGGTCGGGGTGAGACGTTCCGCGCAGGCGTTGGTCGGTCTGGTTTTCGAGAAAGGCGTTGAGCTGGCTCTGGAGGTGGAGTGGCAGGTGGTGTATTTCCTCGATGACGACGGTGCCGCCTTCGGCCCGGCGGAAAATAGTCGGCCCGGCGGCGGGGCTGCCAAAGAGTTCCTGTTCCAGGAGTTCAGGCGGCAGGGCGGCGCAGTGGAGCACCTTGAAGGGAGCGGCCCGGCGGCGGCTGCGATCATGGATGACGCGGGCCACCAGATGTTTGCCGCTGCCGGATTCCCCCTCGAGCAGGACCGGACTGTCGTGGTCGGCAATTTTTGTCACCAAGCGCAGGATTTCCTTCATCTGGGGGCTCTCACCGACGAGCACGGTGGCGTGGCCGAGGTCGGGTTCGGCAGGGGCCGGGGGGCGGGCGGCGTCGGGGGGAGCAACCGCGGGACCGACGGCGCGGTGGATCGTCCGTTGCAGGTCGTCGAGGGAAAACGGCTTGGTCAGGTAATCGAAGGCACCGAGCTTCATGGCGGTGACGGCGGTTTCCACCGAAGCGAAGCCGGTCACCATGATAACTCGGGTGGAAGGATGTTCTTTTGTACAGCGTTCAATGATCTGGAGGCCGTCCATGTCGCCGATGCGGAGGTCCACGATGACGAGTTCCGGCTTCAGAGAGCTGATGGCGGCCAGGCCTTCTTTGCCCGTCTGGCAGGTGACGGTCTCATGGCCCATGCGGCGTGCCAGCTGGCTCATCATTTCCAGCATTCCGGATTCGTCGTCGATAATGACAAGGTGGGCCATGGTAAAAAAGGTCGATTCTTCAGGCATTCCTGATTTGCGGAGACTCTTTGCAAATCAGAAATGCTGATTATTCCCGTATCTAAACGAATCGGCCCGGGGTGGCAAACCGGTTTTTTGCAAATCTGAGAAAAAAGGCGTGGCGTCGTGAGGCCTGGTCCGGCCTCCGCCATTCCTCTGGGATGTGTGGCTGGAGGGGACCGGAGGTCTGCGCGCTGCGCCGACCTCCGGCTATGCTCTCTCATTCCTGCGGGAGGGTGTTGGAGATGCCGGCGCGAGACGGAACCAGCTGGGTACAGGTTGTGTGGCGGGGCGCCTTACCGGGTGGTGGCGCGGATGGTATTGAGGCGATCCGGGCTGAGGCCGGACGCTTCGAGGGCGGCAGTGGCGGCCGCTTCGTCCTTTTTATTCCACGATTTGTATACCTGTTCGATAGTGCTGGCGCGCTGGTCTTCGTCGGTGACTGTCTGGGCCCAAGCCATGGCGCTTTCCGGGTCGCGGTTGGCGACCTGGGTGGCGAAGAGGGACCGGGCGCCATCGAGGTCGGGAGACGGTGGCTGGGCCCCGAGCCAGGCGCCGGCCTTATTGGCGTCGGCCTGGACCCATTGGGCGACGATCTGCTGGTAGATTTGTTTTTTGTTTTCCGGTTGGGTGTTTTCGAGCAGCAGGGTGGCGCCGCGTTCCGGGTCGGACATCATGAGGGTGGTCCCGACGCGCTGGGCGGCCTCCTGGCGTTCGCTGGCGGGCAGATCGGCGGTCATTTTGACGGCTTGGTCGGGATCCATCAGGGCGAGCTGGCCGAGGATGGCGGCGCGAGCCTCCTTGCGTTCGCCCTCGTCGGGCAGCGTGGCGATCTGTTCCATCAGGCGGGCGCGGGAGGAATCGTCCCAGGCGGATTGGGCGATACCATTGAGGGCCATCTGGCGTTCCGTGGGATCTTCGAGTGAAGCGAGCCGGCTGAATGCCTGGGCGGGGTCCTTGGCGGCCATGGACGAGAACAGGCCGGACAACGCCATGTTGCGACCGCCGAAAGCCCCGTCTTCGGAGCCGTCGGTGCGGGTGCGTTGGAGGTGGGCCCAGGCGGCTTCGGGGTCGGATTGCGCCCATGCCGAGAAAACGCCCATGCGGGCCATCTGGCGGGCCATCGGGTTGGCGGCAGGGAGGTTTTCCTCGGCGTATTTGAGGGCGGCGGGGCCGTCGGTCTCGGCCCAGCGGGTGAGGAGCATCATGTGGACCATCATGTGCGACTGCGGTTCCTTCAGGCCGGCGGCCTCCTCAAGAGCAGCCTGGATGTCCTCATCGCGGATCTGCCCGAGCAGCGTGATGGATTTGAGCATGGCCGAGGGGTTCTGCATGCCGCCGGATTGCATGAGGGCTTTGACCTGAGCGAGGATCGACTGGAGCGAGGCGGTTTCGGGGCTGACGGTGCGGGCGCCGGTGCCGGTGTCTGCGGCCGCGGATTTCCGCTGGCCCGGAGCCTGCGGTGGGCCCGGGCTGGCGGGGGCTTCGCGGGTGGCGACGATTCCGGAACGGGCGGCGCTGCTTCCGGTGCGG
>JALRGF010000004.1 GCA_023253495.1 Verrucomicrobiales bacterium | reverse complement strand
TCACCCAGACCGGGCGGCCGGATTTCCGGAAGCGGGGCGTACCCGTTGACGAGTTCGGCGACCCGCCGGCGCAGCGGCGCAAACAGGTGGCCGCGCCCGCCCACGCCGCCGCCGATAAGAATGATTTCCGGGGAAAGCGTGTAGATGAACCCGCAGAGCGCGTGGGCCAGGTGACCGACGTGATCAGTCCATGCCGGATGCTCTTCCGGCAGTGATTCCGCCGGCTGCCCCCACCGTGCGGCCAGCGCCGGCCCGGACGCCAGACCTTCCAGGCAGGCGCCGTGGTACGGGCAGGTGCCGGCAAACGAAGGATCCGCCCGCGGCACCCAGACATGCCCCATTTCGGTGTGGCTCAGCCCCTGCAGCGGGCGACCGTGCAGGCACAACCCGCCGCCGATGCCGGTGCCGATCGTGAGGTACAGCACCGAGGCCAGCCCCCGACCCGCCCCCCAGCGCGCCTCCGCCAGCGCCGCGCCATTCACATCGGTGTCAAAGCCGCACGGCATGCCGCGAAACGCCCGCAACGGACCCAGCACATCCGCTCCGCCCCAGCCTGCCTTCGGCGTGGTCGTCAGACAC
Source organism: Verrucomicrobiales bacterium (assembly GCA_023253495.1). Lineage (GTDB taxonomy): Bacteria > Verrucomicrobiota > Verrucomicrobiia > Verrucomicrobiales > V1-33 > CAJBME01. Next base: position 2,119 of record JALRGF010000004.1, on the reverse strand, counting down.
CCGAAATCCCCCGCATCTCGCCGCACCTGCGCCGGCCCGAACGTCGCCACCCCCCACGCTTCCACCCGGCGCCCGCCGCCGTGCGCGGCCTCCGCCTCCCGGAAAAACGCCACACACCGCCCCAACGTCTCCGCCGGCGTGGTCGTCGGAATCCGCCCGACCGCCCGCACATCGTCAGGCCCGGTGCCCACCGCGCACACGAACTTCGTGCCACCGGCCTCCACCGCTCCGATCAACGGGAAAGAAATCTCACTCATGACAATCCCCAGCAAAGCCGCCCAGCGCCCGCCCGGCCAGTCAATTCCGCGGCGCACCCCGGGGCGCAGACCACCGGATGCCCGGCGGGGCCGCCTAGAGTCCGAGCTCCGGCTGACCCGGAGAGGCCGGTCGGGGGCGTGGTGGCGGGGCGCCGATTTTCGCGTAGGCGGCGGGCAGGGCTTCACGGCCGCGCGGCGTGCGTTTGAGGAACCCCTGCATGATGAGAAACGGCTCGTGCACTTCCTCGATGGTGCTGGCGTCCTCGCCCACGGCGACACCGACGGAATTGAGCCCGACCGGACCGCCGTCGAACTTGTGAATGATCGCCTCGAGAATGCGTTTGTCCATTTCGTCGAGCCCGTCGTGGTCGACCTCGATCATGGTGAGGGCGGCGTCGGCGACCTCGCGCGTGATGGTGCCACCGGCGCGGACCTGGGCGAAATCGCGGGCGTGGAGGAGCAGGTTGTTGGCGTGGCGCGGGGTGCCGCGCGAGCGGGCGGCGATTTCGCGGGCGCCCTCCGGTTCGATGGCGATGGCGAGCAGGCTGGCGGAGCGGAGGATGATGGCGGCGAGGTCGTCGATCGAATAATAATGGAAGCGCAGGTTGATGCGGAAGCGTGACCGGAGCGGGGCGGTGAGCATGCCGGCGCGGGTGGTGGCGCCGACCATGGTGAAGCGCGGGAGCGGGAGCTGGATTGATCGGGCGTTCGGGCCGGAGTCGATGATGATGTCCAGTTTGTAGTCCTCCATGGCCGGGTAGAGGTATTCCTCGATGGCTGGGTGGAGGCGGTGGATTTCGTCGATGAAGAGGACGTCTCCTTTCTGGAGGTTGGTGAGGATGCCGGCGAGGTCCCCGGCTTTTTCGATCTGGGGGCCGCTGGTGGTGTGGATTTTCGAGCCGGCGGTGGTGGCGATGATGTTGGCCAGGGTGGTTTTGCCGAGGCCGGGCGGGCCGGAGAGCAGGACGTGGTCGAGCACGTCCTCGCGCTGCAGGGCGGCCTGTTGGCGCATGAGCAGGACGTCCTTGACCTTGGCCTGACCGACGAACTCGGTGAAGACGGGCGGGCGCAGCGAGACGTCGACCGCCGCGGACGGGGTGGCGGCGGCGGCGCGGTAGGATGAGGGGGGCGGATCGGTCGGCACGCCCGACAGGGTCGGGCAAAGAGCGGGCCAGACAAGCGGAATGGACCGGAAAACAGAGCCATGACAATCCGGCCGGGTGCGGGAAAATAGGTGTCATGACGCGTCGGTTGCGCTCCTTGGTATCCACTCTGTTCGTTGTCCCGCTGGTGGCGGCGCCACTGGCGGCGGAAACGCACGTCATGGGACGGGGCGCCGACCCGTGGGCGGTGCCGGCGTGGGAGGCGGTCTTTGACGAAGGGCCGTTTGATCTGCCGGCGGGCGCGACGCGCGAGAGTTCCGTGGAGGAGGCGTTGGCGCTCGGCTGGAAGGCGCTGCATGCGCTCGACGACCGGGAGGCCGAGCGGGCCTTCCGGTTGGCGGTGACGCGGGACGAAGCGAGTGGCGAGGGGTATTTCGGGCTGGCATTGGCCAACGACGCGCGGCCGGGCCGGGCGCTGGCGTTTGCCGAGCGGGCGGTGGCTGGCGGCTCGCGGGTATCCGCGGCGTGGGCGCCGGTGGTCGGGGAATTTGCCGCCCTGTGCCGGACGCGCGGTCCGGCGCGGCGCACGGCCGCAAGCCGCTGGGCGCGCACGGTGCGTATCCCGGGCGTCGGCAACTTCAACAGCGAGACGGTCGTGCTGGCGCATATCCGTATTGCAGGCGTGTCGGGCATGGGGCTAAAGGCACCCGATCTGCTCGGGGCATGGGCGTGTAGCGCCTGCCACGACGAATGCGACGG
>JALRGF010000716.1 GCA_023253495.1 Verrucomicrobiales bacterium | reverse complement strand
CAGCGATCGGATGGCCATAAACCTCTCCATAAACGCGCGCTCCGAGCGGTCGGAAGTCATACTGCCGGGGCGCCGGTACACCCGGTAGACGGGAAACAGTTCGGCCCGCAGATAACGAGCCCGCACCGCCGCCCGCACGTTGAAAGCTACGTCATTGGCGTGTCGGAAAGACTCGTGCGTCAGACCGCTCGTTGCGATGAACGCGCGCCCGTACACCTTGGCCCACGGGACCACGTGCTGCAGCCGCAGCTCCCGGCCCGCATCCATCCTGTCACTCCGCGCGAATGCCGTGACCAAGGCGTTGTAGCCCGTGGCGCGCTCACACGGAACCCCGTCCACCTCCCGAACCGCCTCCGCGAGAAAATAAACCAGCTCATCACCAGGCCTGAGAGACCGGTCAAACACCTCAAAGGCCCCAGGCAGAAATTCATCATCCGAATCGGCAAACACCAGAAACTCGCCCCGCGCCAGATCCAGTCCGATATTCCGCGCCACTCCCGCCCCGCTTCGGGACGCCGTGGCTGCCCACTGCACCGATGGCCAAAGCCGGCGAAGAGCTTCGATTTCTGCAGACTGCGGACCACCATCGTCAATCACGATCACCTGCAGATCCGGCCGGTCATAAGGCAAGGAACGCAGCAACCGCTCAAGGCGCCTTTCATCGCTGAAATGCGGGATGATCACGGAGTACCGCGGGCTCACACCTGCTTTCCCGGCCGCCACGGCAGTCATCTCAACGCAAACACGGAATCGACAAACCCGGGGGAGGCCACGGTGTCAGGAAACCGGCCGCCACGTGCAACCTATGGTAGAGGAAAAAGCTCATAAATAGCTGTGCATCCCCGCCCGACCGCAGGTCCCCGGGAATTTCACGACGCCGATCCGGCCCGCCAGTCGCGGCGCACCGGATTCCATGTTGTCGCCGCCCCCTGAAACACCCGTGGCCCGGGACGTCAGCTGAGGACACCCAGCTTCCCGGAAACTTCCGCCAACAGGTAATAGAAGGTCACCCGGTGCTTCGAATTTTCACCCTTCATCTTCTCGGAAACCGCGGCGATCGCCGTGTCCGCCTCCGCCTCCGTCAACCCGAGCACCTTGGTCGCAAACCCCTGACGCACCCGGTCGACTTCCAGACTGTCGGTCACCGACACCAGCGAGGCGTCCCTCGTCTGCAGGGCGATACCGCAGTATTTCACAATGGCGTCCACCGCCTTGGAGTTGATGTCCGTCGTGTATTTCGCAATGTCAGTTGTATAGTCCATGATCGATTTTTTTGCTGGTTCGGCGTGTTGACTGTGAACACAAGGCGGATCCCGCCGGCCGTTTTCGGCTCCCGGAAACGCACACAACGCTTCCTCCGGGAAACCAAACCGACACGACAGATCACAGAAAAAATCCTACCAGCCCCGCCCCGCCCCCGCCAAGACTTTTCCCAGGCTTTTTTCCCAAGCTTTTTTCCGCCCGGAGGCACGCCGCTCGAGGAGGCGCCACACTTTCCGGTGTCAGACGTCCTCACCGCCGGCGCGCCCGGAGGGTTCGCCCCACCAGCCGTGGGCAAGTGGCCCGCAACCTGCCTCATACAATATCGCGTTTCCTGAAATCCGGGGGCACCAGAACAGCCGGGTAATTGGCATTTGACGCCATTATTTGCTTGTCCGGAATTCCCGTCAGGTCATACAAATTGACGCATTCCGAAAATATCCCTTGCCCCGGCCCGGCCCCCGATCGCGGACCGGAACCCCCGATTCACATGAAAATCACCCCCAATCACCGCTCCCACACCCAAGCCACCCCGCGCTGGCTGACCTGGGGTGCTCTGCTCGCCACTTCAGGGCTCTCCCTGGACGCCGCCATCGTCCAGCGCTGGTCGTTCAACAACCCCACCGGTGACGCCCCGACCGGTACCAGCGTCGCCAACGAGAAGGCCGGCGGCCAGCCTGCCGTCATTCTCGGCGCCAGCGCCCGCTTCACCGGATCCGCTGTCAAACTCAACGGCGGGTCCAGCGCCACCGCCAGCTACATCGACCTGCCCAATGGCATCGTGTCGGGCCTCGCGGAATGCACCCTCGAAGGCTGGGTCTCAGCGGACACCGGCGGCCACACCTGGGCCCGCGTTTTTGACTTTGGAGACAGCCTGGGCCTCGAACTCACCTCTCCCGGTGGGGGCGGAGAAGGCAAGGACTATATCGCCCTCACCCTTTCCCGCGGCACCGACTACAACCTGCAGCGCTTCGAATGGCGCAACGAAACCCCGGGAGGCCCGGGACCGGGCGGCGCGACCACCCTGGATTCCGGCTTGCCCACCACTTTCGGCCAGCAGTTCCACTACGCGGTCACCATCAAACCCGATGGCGCCGGCGGCAGCCTGATCAGCTACTGGCGCGACGGCGAGCCCGTCTCCGTCGACGCCCCCACTCCGTTCGTCCTCGCCGATCTCAATGACGTCAACAACTGGCTCGGTCGTTCCAACTGGACCGGGGATGCCAATGCCGGTGCCTCCTTTGACGAATTCCGCGTCTACGATACCGCCCTCAGCGAGGCCGAGGTGCTCGCCAGCCGCACCGCCGGTCCGGACGCCGGGTTGCCCGACACCGATGGCGACGGCATCCTCGACTTTTTCGAACTCCAGTTCCCCACCATCCTCAACCCATCCGTCGCCGCTGATGCCGCCCAGGACGGAGACACCGACGGTCTGAGCAACCTCGGGGAATTCCAGCGCCGTACCAATCCGATTGTTCCCGACACCGATGGCGACGGCCTCACTGATGGCGCCGAAGTCAACACCCACTCCACCAATCCGCTCCTCGCCGACACCGACGGCGATTCCCTCAGCGACGGCGACGAAATCACCCGCACCACCAACCCGCTGGTCCAAGACACTGACGGCGACGGCTTCTCCGACGGCTTCGAGGTCGCCCAGGGAACCGATCCGAAAAACCCGGCCAGCCTGCCTCTCGTTCTGCTCGTCAACCGCTACGGCTTCAACGAAGCCGCCGGTGCCACCGCCCGCACGGTGCCGGACTCGGTCGGCGAACTGCCCGGCGCCATCCTCGGCGACGGCTTCGCTTGGGACGGGTCCAACCTCGTTCTTGATGGAGGCCCCAGCGCCTCCGCCGCGTACGTCGATCTTCCCAATGGGCTGATTTCGCGGCACTCGCGCACCCGCGGCGGTTCCGGTAGCATCACTCTCGAGGGATGGGTCACGGTCACCGACAGCACCCCGGCCTGGGCCCGCATCTTCGACTTCGGCTCCAGCGCCCCCACCAACATCGAAATCCTCGGCCCCGGCGGCGGCGGCGAAGGGCGTGACTACCTCATGCTCACCGCCTACAACGGCAATGACTCCGGCGTCCGCCAGCTCGACTGGCGCAACGAGGACCCGGCCGGCGGCGGCGGTGCGCTCGGCGCCTACGCCACCACCACCTTCGGCTCCCAGTTCCACTTCGCCGTCACCGTGGACGAAATTTCCCGAAAGGCCACCGCCTGGGAAAACGGAGTGAAAATGACGGAATTCAATCTGCCGTTCGGCCTCGGCGACGTCAATGACATCAACAACTGGCTCGGCCGCTCCAACTGGACCGCCGATGGCAATATGGCCGGCAGCTTCAACGAATTCCGCGTCTACAGCGGCCTGATGTCGGAAGCCCAGATCAACGCCAGCATGACCGCCGGCCCGGATACCGTGCCCGACCCGGACACCGACAATGACGGCATCCCCGACTGGTACGAGATCCGCCACGGCCTCAATCGCACCAATCCGGCCGATGCCGCCTCCGACGCCGACGCCGACGGCCTCTCCGCCTTGGGCGAATTCCAACGCCGCACCAACCCGGCCTCGCCCGACACCGACAGTGATTCGCTCACCGACGGCGCCGAGGTCAACACTCACAATACCAATCCCACCGTTGCCGATACCGACAGTGATGGCCTGCCCGACGGCCAGGAAATCACCCTGACCACCGACCCGAACAACCCGGATACCGATGGCGACAGCTTCTCGGACGGCAGCGAGGTGGCCCAGAACACCGACCCGAAAAATCCCGCCAGCTTCCCGCTCCTCCTCCTCGTCCACCGCTACGGGTTCAACGATTCCGCAGGATCCACCGGGCGCATCGTCACCGACACTCTCGGCGGCGCTCACGGCACGGTGCTCGGCGAAGGCGCCTCGTGGACCGGACAGTCCCTCACCCTGCCCGGCGGCTCGAGTGACTCGGCCGCGTATGTCGACCTGCCCAACGGCCTGATCTCCCGCCATTCGCGTGCCAACGGCGGTTCCGGCACCCTGACCATCGAAGGCTGGGTCACCGTCACCGACGCCACCCCGGCCTGGCCGCGCATCTTCGACTTCGGTTCCAGCATGCCGACCACCCTCGAAATCACCGGCCCCGGCAATACCAACGGCGGCAGCGTGGAAGGCCGCGACTACCTCATGCTGACCGCCTACAACGGCACCGACCCGGCCAACCGCCAGCTCGACTGGCGCAACGAAGACCCGCGCTTCGGCGGCGGCGTGGTCGGCGCCTACACCACCGCCACCTTCGGCTCGGAATTCCACTTCGTCGTCACCGTGGACGAAATCAGCAAAAAAGCCCGCGCCTACGAAAACGGCGAGCGCAAAACCGAAGTGAACCTCAACTTCGGTCTCGGCGACCTCCACGACATCAACAACTGGCTCGGCCGCTCCAACTGGACCGGTGACGGCAACCTCGCTGGCTCCTTCAACGAGTTCCGGATCTACAGCGGCGTCATGGCCGAAAGCCGGATCGCCGCCAATGCCGCCGCCGGACCAAACGCGGCTCTCCCGGTCTTCGACACCGACAACGACGCCATCCCGGACTGGTACGAGCTGACCTACGGCCTGAATCGCAACAACCCGGCCGACGCCACTTCGGACACTGATGGCGACGGTCTCACCGCCCTGGCCGAATACCAGCGCGGCAGCCGCCCGAATGCCGCCGACTCCGACGGCGACGGTCTGGCCGACCCGGCCGAAACCAATACCGGCATCTTCGTCAGCGCCACCAACACCGGCTCCCATCCCAACCGGGCCGATACCGACGGTGACGGCGCCAACGACGCCGCGGAAGTCAGCGCCGGATCCAACCCGCTTCTCTTCGACACCGATGGGGACGGCGTCAGCGATTTTGTCGAAATCGCCCAAGGGTCCAACGCGGCCTCCACCGCTCCGGCCTACGGCCCGCTCGCCCATCGCTGGGCCTTCGACAACCCGTCCGGAACCGCCACCAACGGTGAAGTCTCGCCCGACCTGGTCAGCGGCCAACCCGCCGTCATCCGCGGCGTGGGTGCGTCCTTCACCGGTTCCGCGGTCGAACTGCCTGGCGGCGCCAGCGCCGCCGCCCCCTACATCGACCTGCCCAATGGCATCCTGTCATCGCGCCGCGTCCTCACCCTCGAGGGATGGTTCTCGGTCGCCAACACCGCGAACGCCTGGGGCCGCGTTTTCGACTTCGGCAATACCGAAGGCGGCGTGGAACTGCAAGGGCCCGGCGGCGGCGGGGCCGGCCTCGACTACCTCGCTCTCACGGCCGCCCGCGGCGGCAATTACGACCAGCAACGGCTCGAATGGCGCGATGAATTCCCGGCCGGCGGCGGCGCCGTGACCTTTGATTCGGACGTGGTCACGCCCGTCGGCGACGGCTCGCTCATCCACTTCGTCGTCACCGCCGACAACAGTCTGCTCGGCACCACACTGCTCAACTACTGGCGCGACGGCCAGCTTCTCACCACCAATGGCGCCTTCCCCGGCGACCTCGCCAATGTCAACGACATCAACAACTGGCTGGGCCGCTCCAACTGGGTCGGCGACGCCAACCTCGCCGGCACCTTCGACGAATTCCGGGTCTACGACGGCGCGCTCAACGACGCCGCCGTCAAGGCGAACTTTGCCGCCGGCCCGAATGTCGTCCCGGGCGGGCCGGCCGCGTCGTCGCTCGCCATCCTCAGCGTGACCCGTGACACCGCCACCGGAGCCTTGACGATCGTCTGGGCGTCCGAGCCCGGTAAATCGTACGCCGTGTCCCAGTCGGACACCCTGGCCTCTGGCAGCTGGACCGACATCCCCGGCACCATCGCCTCCGGGGGCGCGACCACCTCGGTCACGATCACCCCGCCCGCCGCTCAGACGGTCCGGTTTTACCGCATCAAACAGCTCTGACGCGGACTCAGCCGCCGGAGCCCGCCCTCCCATTCCCTCTCCTCCAGGGCTCTTCGGGCCCCGGGCTCCCTGCGGGCGTCTCCAGCATGGGTCCTGCGGTCTGCCTCCTCCCCGGCTCCGAGGTCCACTCGCACTCCCGCCCGGCGGATAAGGCAGCGCGCCGCCGGCGCCGCGGCTACACCAGCCCGGTCGTTTCCCCGAAGCCGAAGCGACGGTTGAAGCTCTGCACCGCCTGCCCCGCCGCCCCCTTGATCAGGTTGTCCTCGGCACTGAGCAGAATCACCCGCCCGGTCCGCGCGTCGACGGCCCACCCGATGTCGATAAAATTGGTACCCACCACGTGTTTGGTGTCGGGGCAGCCGCCCTCCCCGAGCAACCGCACGAACGGCGCCGCTCCATAAGCCTCGGCCAGGGCGCCGGCCACCGCTGCCGCGGTCACCCCCGGCCGCAGCGCCGCCACCGTCGTCGTGTGGATCCCCGCGGTCACCGGAATCAGGTGGGTGGTGAAGGTCAGCCGTACCGGCGCGCCCGCCGCCCGCGTCAACTCCTGCTCGATCTCGCTCAGGTGCCGGTGCTTTGGCACGCTGTAGGCGCGCACACTTTCGTTGCACTCGGCAAAGAGCAGCGGCACCGACGCCTTCCGGCCGGCCCCGCTCACCCCGCTCATTGAGCACGTCGTGATCGTCGCCGGATCGATCAGCCCGGCCCGCAACAACGGCACCAGCGGCAGAATCACACTCGTCGGGTAACACCCGGGCGAGGCAATCAGCCGCGCCTCCCGGATCCGCGCCCCATGCACTTCCGGCAACCCATACACCGCCTCCGCCAACAACCCGGGCGCCGGATGCTCATGATCGTAAAATTCCGCATACACCGCCGGATCCTCAATCCGGAAATCCGCACTCAGATCAATCACCACCAGCCCGGCCTCCAGCAACGGCACCGCCACCTCCGCCGCCACCCCGTGGGGCAACGCCAGAAACGCCACCGCCGCCCCGGTCGCCGCAATCGCCGCCGGGTCCGGAAGCATAAAAGTCAACCCGTCCACCCCGGGCCAACCGCGAAACCGCGGCATCACCTCCGCCAACCCACGCCCCGCCTCCTGCCGCGACGTCAATGCCACCACCTCCACACCCGGATGCCGCAGCAGCAGCCGCACCAACTGCTCCCCGGAATACCCGCTCGCCCCCACCACCGCCGTCTTGATCGTCGTCATCACGCCGACCATGCTCACCCCTCGCCCCCGGGCAAGCACTCCGTCACCACCACCCCGGTCCCACCACAGCCCAACTCGCAAAAAAAACAACCCCCACCCCCTTGCCAACCGCGCCGCCCCGCCTATAAGACCATCTCGCGCAATTCGCGTCACGGGTAGGTTCCAGAGTGGCCAAATGGGGCAGACTGTAAATCTGCTGGTTATACCTTCGATGGTTCGAATCCATCCCTACCCACCAGTTTTAAAACAAATCGGCTGTGGGGCGCGGGCTGACTGGAAAAGAGTCATACCAAGAGACGTTTGGGCACTTTTTGGATCCTTCGGGGATTTCGCCACCCCGCAAAAAAGCCCCAAAGCCGGCCGGGTTCATCAGCAGGTAAGAAGGGACCGCGAGTAGACAAACTCCAGTCGCCCCTCGCGCCCGTCGGCAGTGCCATTCTTCGTTCCCGGCACCGGCGCGGGTATCGCGGAACACCACCGCGCGGCCACACCGCCCTGCTCGACGCCATCGGTCACACGATCAAGACGATGACCGAGGAGCCCGCCGACCTGGCCCCGCACGAATCTTGGCGCTTCCGAGACCCCTGCCCACCTCCCCATGACCCACGCCCCTTCTTCTCCAGCGCCGGCCCCGAAAACAAATTCCGATCAGACAGACAAATCACCCGTGATTATCTCGAAGGGCCGCCCTCCGGGGGCTCCGCGGTCCCGAGCGGTTCCCGGGTCATCCACCGGGGGAGGTCGGTGCCGGCAATGACCAGGGTGATTTCGCCTTTGGGCGGGCGCGCCTGAAACCGGGCGAGGCAGGCGGAAGCCGGGGCCGTGTGAAATTCCTGAAATTTTTTGGTCAATTCGCGGGCGACGCAGACCGGGCGATCCGGGGCCAGTTCCGCGAGGGTGGTCAGCGTGCTGAGCAGGCGGTGCGGCGACTCAAAAAACACGCTGGTTTCCTCGCGGGCGAGGGCATTTTCCAGCGCGCGCCGGCGCTGCCCGCTTTTGACAGGCAGGAAGCCGCCGAAAAAGAACGACGTGGCGGGCAGCCCGCTGCCGACGAGGGCGGTGATGGGCGCGGAAGGACCGGGGATGACCTCGTAGGGCAGGCCGGCGCGCCGGATTTCATGGAGCAGGCGCTGCCCGGGGTCGCTGACCAGCGGCATGCCGGCATCCGAAATCACGGCGATGCTGCGGCCGGCGCGCAGGTCGTCGAGCAGCTGGACGGAACGCCCGGCCTCATTGTGTTCGTGCAGGCTGACCAGCGGCTTGCGGATGCCGTGGTGCTGGAGGAGCGGCAGCGAGTGGCGGGTGTCCTCGCAGGCGATGAGGTCGACGGTCGCGAGAATGCCGCGGGCGCGCAGCGTGAGATCGGCCAGATTGCCGATCGGGGTGCCGACGAGATAGAGGGTGCCGGGCGTGGCCGACTGGGGGACCGGGTCCATGCGCCGGGGGTCGGGGACGGGACCCGGCCTCAGAAGCTGCTGTTACGGCGGTTGCCGAGGATGTCGCGGCCGGTGGCCACGCCGGACTGGCCGGGGATGCCTTCGGACAGTCGGGTCACCAGATCGCGGGCGGCGTCGGCCGCGGCATCATTGAGCGCCTGGCGCTCGGTGAGCTGGAAATTTTCATCAAGGAAGATATTGGACGCCCCCCGGGCCCGGCCGTCGGCGAGCACTTCGCGGGTGCGCGCGTCCTCAAGCGAAAAATCGATGAAGATTTCGAATTCCATTTCCCGCGTTTTCAGGGTGTTGAAGCGGGCGCTGCGCAGCGGGCGGCGCCGGATTTCCACCAGCGTGCCTTTGAGCACGGCGTCAGCGGCGGCGGTGCCGGCCACCTTGTAACTGCCGTCGTTCTGCAGGCGCTTGACCACTTCGTTGGTCACCAGCACCGACGACCGCGGCTCCAGCGTCATGTTCTTGAAAGTCGGCACGGCGATCGAACCGACGTTGGCAAGCCGGGCCGGTTTGACGGCACCTACGGTGTAGCCGGCACAGCCAGTCAGGGCCGGAACGGACACCGCCAGCAGGGCGGTCGCACAGATCAGAAGACGGTGGAAAAGCATGCGTGGAGTTGAAATGGAGGCCGGGGTGATGGCAAGGCGATTTTGCCGCGGGACGGCTCGCCGGGCACCCACGGAAAGCCACCCGGGGCCCTGCGGCATCAGGATCCTCATGGTTTGGCCGGCTCCGCCGGAGCGGGCGGAGCTTCCGGGGCCTCGGGCGGGGCCGGTGGCACTTCAGGAGGCGCTTCCGGTGCTTCGGTGGCCGGAGCGGCCGGAGCGGCCGGAGCTGCCGGAGCTGCCGGAGCTGCGGGCGCTACCGGAGCCGGAGTCACCGGAGCCGCTGGTGGCTCGGGAACGGGTGGCGGCGGCAGCAGCAGGTCTTCGCTCATCGGGTTTTCCGCGCTGGCGGCCGGCAGCGCCGGCTCTTCGATTGGCGTGAACGGAATCGCCTCATCGACGCGCATCTTCGGTTTGCGGGCGCGCTCAGGGGGCGGCGGCGGACCGAAATAATCCGGCCGGTTCACGGTGTCGCTGGCAGCCGGCAGCGCGAGGTCCGCATTGGCCACCTTCAGGCCGGACATGGAGTCGAGCAATTTGGGATCGCGGCTGGAGAGCTGGGTCAACCGTTCCTGGGCCTCGGCGAAGACGCTGGCTCCCGGCGACTTCAGGGCTTCGCTGTAATAAATGGCGGCCGCCTTGAGCTGGCCTTTGCGCTCGTAGAACTGGCCGGTCTTGAATGCCTTGCTGGCTTCGGCCTCGGAAATCTCGACCAGTTTTTCCTGGGTGGCCGCCACCTCCGGGTTGTCCCCGAAAAGCACGCCCGCCGATTCGAACGCCTCGCGCGCCGCGGTCAGATTGCTGTCGTCGCGGCTGCGCTGGGCGACGGCGAAATTCACATTGCCGATGCGCACCGCCGCGTCCGCCGCCTCCGGGCTGTCCGGGTAGGTATCGACCACCTTCTGAAAGGCGAGGGTGGACTTTTCGGTGTCACCGAGATCGTCGCGTTCCGCGTACAGCTCGGCGATGGCGAACTGTGATTTCGGGGCGTACGGGCTGCGCGTGCCATTCTTGATGACCTTTTCGTACATTTCCACGAGGTCATCGGTTGTCATCTTCCCGAAGCCGAGCAGGCCGCCCCGGTTGGCGCGCAGTTCCTCGGCCAGGGTGAACTGACGCTCCAGGGCGGCGCCGTATTCCGGGCTCAGCGGGTGATTTTCGATGAGCGACTGGTACGCCTCGAACGCCTTGTCGCGTTTGCCGGAGTTCTCGAGCAACTGGGCGGACCGGAATCGTGCGGTGGCCGCCGCTTTGGTAAAAGGAAATTGCTCGGCCAGCTTGTCATACGCTTTGGCCGCTGCCGTCGCACGTCCCCGCCCTTCGCTGGCCGCGATTTCCGCCAGCCGCGCTGCCGCCCGGTTCTCCTGGTCCGCCAGTTGCGCTCCGCCCGGTGGCACCTGTGCCTCCTTGCGGCCGAACCCGAAAAGCTTCGGCACCGCCTCGACGGGCGGCGCCCCCGCGGCAGTCAAGGCCAGCACCGCCACCCCGAGTGATTTGGACAGACGAACATTCATCACCCCTCAAACTATGGGTGCCCGCTCCCCTGTCAAAACCTATCAGCACCCCCGGCGCCGCTCGCCGGCCCGGCGCCGGCCTCACCCTTTCACCCAGAAACTCACGGCGATGACGACGCCGATGGCCGCGGCGATGAAGCGCACGACGCGGGGCGGAATCCGCTGGGCCAGCCGGGCGCCGACCACATACCCGGGCACCGAGCCTGCCATCAGCCAGGCGGCCAGCGGCCAGTCGACCTGTCCGCGGGCGATGAAATAGACGATCGACACCCCGTTGGCGAGCAGCGCGAGCACGGACTTCAGGGCGTTGAGCCGGTTGATGTCGCGCAGGCCGAGCAGGCTGAGGCTGGCCATCATCATGATGCCGATGCCGGCGCCGAAATACCCGCCATAGAGGCCGACCAGCACCTGGAAAGCGACGCCCCAGGCCCGCGGGCGCGCCGGCACCTCTGCCGCCTCTCCGGCCGGCCGGTTGGCATCTGCCGGCGGAGCGGCCGGGCGTCGTTTGAGCCAGCGGACGATCGGCTCGTTGAGCACGAACAGGGTGGTGGCCAGAAGCAGGAGCCAGGGGACCACGGCGACAAAGACCCGCGACGGCAGCGCGAGCAGGAGCACGCCACCGGCGATGCCGCCGAGCGCGCTGGCCAGCCCGAGCGGAGCGATCCACGGGCGGACTGCCGGCAGGTGGCGCCGGAACGCCCAGACGCTGCCGGGCATGCCGAGGCCCAGGGCCACGGTGCTCGTCGTATTGGCGAGCACCGGGGGCAGGCCGGCCGCCAGCAGCGCCGGAAACGTCAACAGGGTGCCGCCGCCGGCGATGGCATTCATCATGGCCCCGCCGAATCCGGCCATCGCCACCCACACCTCCGGCCCCCAGCCGCTCATGGCCGCGGCCGCCTCCAGTCGACGCGGCCGGTGAACGCCATGGTTTCCCGCACCAGCCCGAACAATGCGGCATCGTACGCCCGCAACGCCTCGCGGGTGGACACTGGATGGTCGGCGCCCTCCGGCACTCCGTCCTGGCCGCCGGCATCAAACCACGCCAGCACGCCGGTCGACCAATACGTCACCGCATCCCGCCCCGCCGCCGACCCTTTCCACCGGCCGGCCGCCACCGCTTCGGCAAACAGCCGCTCCAGCCGCTCCCCGAACCGGACATCAAGCCGCTCCACCCGCAGTTCATACTGCTGCACCTCCTGTCCGCGGTTTTCCCAGTTCGGATCGACCGGACGCGCCGCCACCACCCGGTGCGCCGCCCGGGCCATCAGCCGGATCACCTGGTCGTCACCCACCCCGGGCGCCGACGGATCGCCCAGCACATTTTCCTCCGCCACCACCACCAGGCCGGTCTCGGGCGCATACTCCAGAAGCCGCACCAGGGGATCGAATCCCGGACGCGCCCGCCAGTCGCCGGCCTCCGGCAGATCGGCCAGCCGCTCGCCCCGCCCGAGCACCACCATCCGCACTTGCTCATTGATCAGCGCCTTGAGAATATCATGACGATACGCAAACATTTTACGGATAGTGTCGTTCGCTCTCAGCAAGGCGGCGTCGGAGGCCCCACGGCCCACTATCGGAAATTCACGCGCCCACGTAAATTTTGTGTAAAACGGGTTGAGCGCGAAGCGAGCCGGCGGCGCATCGACCTTCGGCAGCGGCTGCCGCCACCGGTACCGCCAATCCTGATCCGCATCGAGATTAAACGTCGTCCGGACCAACTCGTAACTCTCAGGATCATACCCCTTCAACTGCTCGCGCGTCCCGATCGGCCCGTGATTCCAGTTGTTGACCCGGTTGCAATCGAAATACGACTGGCAGATCTCCGCCCAGAACTCCCCGGGATTGGTCGCCGCATAGGTCAGCCGCCACCGGCCCTTGTCCATCGCCGCCCGATACACCCCCTCCAGCCGCTCCGCCCACCCCGGATCCATACCCGCCAGCGTGCTGTCAATGGTATGGCAGAACTCGTGCACGGCAATACTCTCGTCATCATAGCGGTCGAGGGGCAGGCTGAGCAGGTTCTCTTCGCCAAAACTGGTCGGACGACCGCCGGTGCCGCGCACGCGTTCATTGAGGTACTCGGGATTCGGGGCGCTGCGGTACTCCGGCATATCCGTGTAAACCTGATCTTTTCCTATGATAATCAGATACATGCTTGTGAAAGCCATGGCGCGAAGAACATCCGGCCGCCCGCCCAGCATCCGCGACCCCATCTCATCG
>JALRGF010000560.1 GCA_023253495.1 Verrucomicrobiales bacterium | reverse complement strand
TGGCAGCGGGGTGCCGGCGGGGGCGGGAGTGACGTAGGGCGCGAGCAGGGCGGCCATGTCGGACTCGCGGGTCCGTGAGCGCCCTGAGTGCAGCCATTCCTCGACCTCACGGAGCAGGGAGCCGGCCTCCGGGTGGTCGCGCAGTCGTTGGACGGCTTCGGGTGCCGGCAGATCATGGAGGTCGAGGCGGTCGCGCCAGAACCCGAGGACCAGCCGTTCGAGGCGCGCGCGGCCGTCGGCATCAAGGGTGCCGTGGCGTGCCTGATCGAGCAGCGAGTGCAGGCGATCAGCCAGCGGGGGCTCGGCAGGGGTGGCGGGCGCGGGGGCGGGAGCCGGACGTTTCCGCAGGCTGCGGGCAAGGGCAATCAGGCCGGCGAGCCACAGCGTGCCGCCGACAAGGAGCGTCGTCCGGTAGCCGCCGAGCGACGGGAGCGGCGCTTGAAAATCGGGCAGCGGTTGGGGCGGACCGGGCGGCAGGATCGATTCGGCGGTCACCATGACCGGAGGCAACGCGACCGGGGTGCTGCCGTCGGCCGGTTCGAGCGACTCGCTGAGGTTATGAGGTCCGGGCTCGTAGGCGAACCACTGGAGGTTGTAGCGATGGCCGGCGGTGCCGTGCGGGCGGACCGCCGTGAGGCGGACGACGACCGGGCGGCGGCCATCGGGGTCCGGTTTGACGCGCAGGGCCGGGCCGGGCAGCAGGACGTCGGTCAGGGTGCCATTCATCCCGACGCCCGTGGCGGGCGCAGGATCGGCGGCCACCGCGGTGGGGGCGGCTGAGGCGGCTGCCGCGATGGTGGCTGAGACGGCTGTCGCGATGGTGGCGGCGGCCAGTTGGAGGAGCAGGAGCCGTCGGTTCATCGGGCTTTGCGGTGCAGTCCGCCTCTGGACTGAAGGAATTCGCGCAGGGGCGCGGCGATCGGGCGGTCCGTGGGGAGGACGAGGTGATCGACGCCGCCTTTGCGCAATTCGGCGGCGATGGCGGGCTGGGTGGTGGTGCCGGACGAACCGCGCGAGACGAAGGCGGTGCCGGTTTCCGCTTCGCGGGCGTGGAAGAAACCGGTGCCGACGAGGCGGTCTTCGGCGGGGTCGCGCAGCTGGAGCGCGATGACCTCGTGGCGCTGGGCGGCGAGGCGCAGGGCGGCCGGGGCCGCCGGGTCGTGCAGGTCGCTGAGGATGATGAACAGGGCCCGCTGGGGGAGGAGGGCGGCCATTTCCGTGACGCGGGCGGCGAGGGTGGTTGATTCGTCGAGACGGTAGTGCCGCAGCCGGTGCAGCCATTCCATGATCTGGAGGCGCGAGAGGCTCGGGCGGAGGTGGAGCGGGCGCTCGCCGGCGCCGATCACACCGACCGGGCTGACGCGGTCGAGGCAGGCGAAGGCGAGTCCGCCGGCGATGTGTACGGCCCAGGCGTATTTGCTGAGCGGGCGGGAGCTCACCGTCATCGACGCCGAGGTGTCGATGAACAGGTAGACCGGCATGCGTTTGGGGGCTTCGTAGTCTTTGACGTGCGGGCGGCCGGTGCGGGCGGTGACCCGCCAGTCGATGGATTTCACCGGGTCGCCCGGCTGGTAGGCTCGTGATTGCACGTATTCGTGACCGGACCCGCGGAACGGGCTGTGGTCGGTGCCGTAGCTGAGCGTGTCCGCGAGCCGGCGCACAGCGAGGAGAAACTGGCGGGTTTCCAACGGGGCGGCGCTTTCCAGGGTGTGGGTGGCCGTCATGGCGGGTGGTGGCGGGCGGGCGGGCCGGGTTGGCGGCTCAGGCCATGGCATTGAGGATTCCGGCGAGCACAGACGGGCCGGTGCGACCTTCGGCGAGGGCTTCGTAGCGGAGACGGATGCGGTGGAGGACGACGTCTTCGGCGAGCGCAAAGAGGTCTTCGGGGATGGCGTAGTCGCGGGCGTGGAGAAACGCGCGGGCGCGGGCGGCCTTGGTCAGGGCAATGCCGCCGCGCGGGCTGCATCCGAGTTCGAGGTCCGGATGGGTGCGGGTGCGGTGGATGAGGTCAAGGACGTGTTTCTGGAAGGTCTCGCTGACATGGACATCCTGGACTTTTTCCATGACGCGGACGAGGTCGGCCAGGCCGCCGACCGGATCATGGCGGAGCACGTCGAACTCGGTGCGGGCGACAGCGTGGCCGTGATCATCTTTCTTCAGGCCGAGGGCGAGGTTGCGACGGAGGACCTCTTCTTCCTCCTCGAGGGTCGGGTAGTCGAGGCGGTGGCAAAGCATGAACCGGTCAAGCTGGGCCTCGGGGAGTTCGAAGGTGCCGCTTTGTTCGATCGGGTTCTGGGTGGCGATGACAACGAACGGCTGGGGCAGGCGGTGTGTTTCGTTGCCAATGGTGACCCGGCGTTCCTGCATGGCTTCGAGCAGGGCGCTCTGGACCTTCGGGGCGGCGCGGTTGATTTCGTCGGCAAGCAGAAGATTGGTGAAAATCGGTCCGCGCCTGGTCCGGAACTCACCGGTGCGGGGGTCGAGGATTTCCGAGCCGATGATGTCCGAGGGCAGCAGGTCAATGGTGAACTGAACGCGGGCGAATTGAAGATCAATCGACTTGGCGAGGGTGTCGACCAGCAGGGTTTTGGCGAGGCCGGGCATACCCTGGAGGAGGATGTGGCCGCTGCTGAGCAGCGCGATGAGCAGGCGCTCGACGACCACTTCCTGACCGACGACGACCTCCGAGATGCGGGAGCGGATGGCGCGGATGAACGGGTCGGCGGCGGGCGCGTGCATGGAGGGCGAACGTGAAGCGAGGCGGGCGGTTGGCAAGGGCGGTTCCGCGGGGTCTGGGGTTCGGCACGGGTAGGGTCGGCTCCGGGTCCCGGCTCTGGCATCCCTCCGGGATGCGTGGACGGGGGACGGGATCCGGAGGTCTGCGCTTGGCTCCGACCTCCGGCTCTGCTCTGTCATCCCTGCGGGATGGGGGACGGGAACGCCGCGGGGAATGAGGAATGGGAACGCCTCAGGGATGAGGAATGGGAACGCCTCAGGGGAGACGGGGCGCGTCAGATGGCGACGGGGGCGTGCCGGACGCCCATGGGCTTGTGGGGGAGCGGGGGGGGCGGAAAGGTGGGTGTCCTTGATGGTTTGCTTTGATGTTTTTTCAGGCGACTTTCAGGCGTCGGCGAGCACGTGGCGGTTGTTCCAGAGGTAGCGCAGGCCGGACCAGATGGTGGTGAAGACGGCGAGAGCGAGGAAGAGGAAGCCGAGGCGGGAGGGAGCGAAGAGCGGGAATTCGAAGAACGGAGCGAACCACCGGAACGGCGGTTCCGTTGAGGCGAGCCGGAGCAGGCCGTAGACGAGCACGGCGATCTGGGCGCCGGTTTTCCATTTGCCCCAGGCGTCGGCGGAAAGAACCGCGCCGTGGGTGGCAGCGAGGGTGCGCAGGCCGGTGATGAGGAATTCACGGGCCAGCACGGTGCAGGCGACCCAGGCCGGCAGGGTGCCGGCGACGGCGAGAATGACGAAGGCGGAGCAGGTGAGCACCTTGTCGACGAGCGGGTCCATGAGCGCGCCGAATTGAGTCACCAGGCCGTATTTGCGGGCGAGCCAGCCGTCGAGGAAGTCAGTCACCGATCCGATGATGAAGAGGGCGGCGGCCCAGCTCCAGTACGAGGGAATCTCGAGGGCGACAACGGCGACGAAGAAACCGGTGAGCACGAGGCGGGCAAGGGTGATCTGGTTGGGGAGATTCAAAGGATAAAAATGCAGGAGGACACACCTGTCGATAAACCACTGGAAGCGTGGACTCAACCGGCATCCTCCGGCCGTGCCACGGGCCCGGTCCGCCACGTTTCCCAGCACCGCCGGAAACCCGGGGCAAAGTCCTGCGGTCGCGCCACCAGCCAGGCGTCGATTTCCGCCACGGGAAAGGCCAGCACCGCTTCGATTTCCGCCGCGGGAAACCGGGTGCGCGTGGAGGTGGCGGTGACGGTGAACAATTCGACAAATTCCCAGCCGGTGTCGGGTCCGGCGGTGAGGCCGGCGACGCGGACGGGCGGCGCGGCGTATTTCCGCAACCCCAGTTCCTCGTCCAGCTCGCGCAGGGCGCAGGCGTCGTAGGATTCGCCGACGTCGAGGTGCCCGGCCGCGCTGCTGTCCCAGAGGCCGGGGCAGGAGTCTTTGAGGTGCGAGCGTTTCTGGAGCATGACT
The DNA here is from genome assembly GCA_023253495.1 of Verrucomicrobiales bacterium. Taxonomy (GTDB): domain Bacteria; phylum Verrucomicrobiota; class Verrucomicrobiia; order Verrucomicrobiales; family V1-33; genus CAJBME01. The sequence continues at coordinate 1,154 of JALRGF010000560.1, read as the reverse complement.
TCGCCGCGCGGGGTGAGGGCGAAGACGTGGACGGCACGGTGTTTGAGGGCCCGGGCGTGGACCTCGGCACGGCGCTCCTGGCCGATGACTCGGTCATGATCGTCCACAACATCAAACAATTCGTCGTCCGACTGCGGGTGGTCGCTCAGCGGATGCGGGTCGCAGCGGCGGGTCAGTTCCACCCATTGGGCCACGCTCAGCTCCTCGGCGCGCGCGGTTTCAGGCACGCCGAGGGCCGAGCAGAGGTCGGGCCAGGGGACGGGCAGGTCGCCGAGCACATTCTTCAATTGTTTGCGGCGCTGCGAGAACCCGAGGCGCACGAGCCGCCCGAAAAGGGATTCGTCGAAAACCGGCAGCTCATGGCGGTCGCGCGGCCTGAGCGAAACGATGGCCGATTGCACGGCCGGGCGCGGATGGAAGGAATCAGGAGGCACGTCGCGCCGCTGGCGGGCGGTCCAGCGCGCCTGCAGGCGCACCGTCAGCTGCCCGTAATCTCCGCAGCGCGGCCCGGCGGTGACGCGGTCACAGACTTCCTTCTGCAGCATAAAAAGGGCGTGACCGACCGGCGAGGGCGTCTCCAGCCAGCGGGCCATGATCGTGGTGCCAACCGAATACGGCAGGTTTCCGAGGACCTTCAGCGGGCCAAACTTGAAAAACGGTCGCAGATCGATCTCGGCAGCATCAGCCTCAAGGACTTCAATGGTGGGATCGCCGGCATGCTGGTCGCGCAGCGCCGCCGCCAGCCGCGCGTCTTTTTCCACCAGGATCAACTTCCGGCCGCGCCCGACCAGATGCCGCGTCACCGCCCCCAGCCCGGGACCAATCTCCACAATCACATCGTCCGGACCCGCCTCCAGCGCCTCCGCCATCCAGCACGCCACGCCCTCGTCCTGCAGGAAATTCTGCCCCATGGAGCGGCTCGGCCGCACCTCAAGATGAGACAATCGCTGGCGGGTGGCACGTCGGGTCACCCGCACCCGGTAGCGCGAAATGCCGCCGCCGGAAATCGGAAATCATCGCCATCACCCGCCTCTGGCATCCCTCCGGGATGCGACCGCAGGGACGGTGCCCCGTGGGTCACCGTCCACATCCGGGGCAGCGCCCCTTCACCGGACGGTGACCCACGGCTCTGATCGGGCATCCCTCCGGGATGC
>JALRGF010000556.1 GCA_023253495.1 Verrucomicrobiales bacterium | reverse complement strand
TCGTGGCGGCTGAGGTCGCGTTCGGTGAGCGGCAGGCCCAGTTCGCGGGCGATGTCGATGACCACGCCGCGGGTGATGCCGGGCAGGGCGCCGGCGGTGATGGGCGGGGTGCTCAGGGCGCCGTCGCGGATGACGAAGATGTTGTCGCCGGTGCATTCGGCCACCAGCCCGACGTCATTGAGCATCAGGCCCTCCTCCGCGCCGGCCTGGATGGCTTCTACCTTGGCCATGACGTTGTTGAGGTAATTGAGGCTTTTGACCTGGGGGCTGAGGATGTCGTGGGACGGGCGGCGGGTCGCGCAGGTGGCCATGGTCAGGCCGTGGGCGTAGGCCTCGTCCGAGTAGAGCGAAATGGTGTCGGCAATGATGATGACCGATGCCTTCGGGCACTTGAAGGGCGAGAGTCCCATCGGGCCGACCCCGCGGGTCACCACCAGGCGGATGTAGCCGTCGGTCAGGCCGTTGGCGCGCACGGTGGCGCAGGTCGCGGCCACCATTTCCTCCGGGGTGAGCGGAATGTTGAGCAGGATCGACTGGGCCGAGTCATACAGCCGCCGGACGTGTTCCTCGAGGCGGAAGACGCGGCGGTTGTAAAACCGGATCCCTTCGAAGACGCCGTCGCCATAAAGCAGCCCGTGGTCAAAAACGGAAATCTTCGCATCCGCTTCATCCACCAGCTGGCCGTCGAGATAGATTTTTTTCATGATCGCTTGGGCGCTTTAGCCGCATTCGCTCGCGGCGAAACCCGAAATTTCAGCAAGGGTGGTGCCGGGAGGGGGCGGGGGCGGGTCCGGTCACGGGCGTTCGTCGGCGGCCACCCGTCCTTCGGCCAGGGTGATGCGGCGGTCGCCGAGCCGGGCCAGTTGCGGGTCGTGGGTGACGACGAGCAGGGTTTTGCCGCCGGCCTCGACGAGGTTGAGGAGCAGGCGGATGATGTCGCCGCCGGTGGTGGCGTCGAGGTTGCCGGTGGGTTCGTCCGCGAAGAGGAGCTGGGGGTCGTTGATGAGCGAGCGGGCGATGGCGACGCGCTGTTGTTCGCCGCCGCTCAGTTCGTGGGGCAGGTGGTGGAGGCGGGCGCCGAGGCCGACGGTGTCGAGCAGGGCGGCGGCGCGGTCTTTGGCGCGGCGGCCGCCGATGAGGGCGGGCAGGGCGACATTTTCGAGGGCGGTCAGTTCGGGCAGGAGAAAGTAGCTTTGAAAAACGTAGCCGAGGCGGGCATTGCGGAGGCGGGCGAGGCGGCTCTGGCCGAGGGCGTAAAGGTCCTCCTCGCCGAGGCGGACGTGGCCGCGGGACGGACGTTCGAGGCCGGCCAGGGTGTAGAGCAGGGTGGTTTTGCCCGCGCCGGACGAGCCGCACAGGAAGACGCGCTGGCCGGCGGGAATTTCCAGGCTCAGGCCGCGCAGCACGTCGATGCGCTGGGCGCCGATCTGGAACGATCGCCAGACGTCGGTGGCGTGCAGAGTGGCCGGAGCGGGGGTGGGGGTGGACATGGGGAACGCGGGCGGCAGGAAAGTGCGGTGAACCGGAGGAATGGGAAGCGGGAATTGGATCCGGAAAGCGGAATGAGCCGGGTCTGGCGGCCGGGCCGGGGCGCGGGGGGAGCCGGCCCGTTCGGAGAGCAGGGCGATTCCCGGGAGGGAGCGGTTGGCGCGGGGCGGGCGCGCCACGGGTCCGCCGCCGCCCGGTCAGGCCCGCGGTTTTTTTCCGGCGGTTTTGCCGGCGAGCGGGCTCCGGGTGCCACGGGGTTCGAGCGGCTGGCCGATTTCCAGAAAGTGTTTTCGGGCGAGGTCGAGGGCGCGTTTTTCTCCGTGAGCGGCGATGGAGAATTTGGCCGAGTGGCGGCGGCCGTCGTCGCCGCGCCAGGCGGCCTGCCAATATTGATATTTGCGGCCGGCGGCGTCGCGGGTGACGACGTGGGTGATGCCTTTGGTGCCGCTTTGTTTGACGTGGCGGCGGCGGCGGGCGAGAGATTCGAGGCGGGTTTTGGGCAGTTTGCGCACCAGGGCGTCGCGGTGGCGCCGGGCTTCGGCGAGGGCGGTGGCCTTGCCGTGGTATGATTTGTCGGCGAAGAACCGGGAATTCAGTTCGCCCTTGATGGTAATGCGCACGAACCATCCGTGGTTGCGTTTGTCGGGCTGGTCGATGCGACTGATGCCGTAGTTGGGACGGGAGAATTTCATGCGTGGGGGACCGGGCGACGGGGGGCGGCCGGCGTGGCGGGGTCGGGGGTTCGGAAGGTTCCAATTACCATGGCGATGGGGACTGGCGCGGGCAAGGGGCACGGTCTAGGGTCCGGCCTTATCGACGCGATGTTGTCGTGACCCGCCGGGTGATGAGCCAGATTTTTCCGATGCCGCCGCCTCCGCCGCACCTGCCTGAGGGCGTGGTGGCGGTGGCGGTGGCTTCCGAGCGCGGGCGCAGTCGCGAGTGGAGTGCGGTGTTGCTGGCCAAGGGGGTGCCGCACTGGACGGCGGAGACGGGCGACGGGCTGGTGGTCTTTGTGCCGGAGGAACATGAAGGGCTGGCGCGGGCGCAGCTGGCCGCCTACGACCGGGAGCAGCAGCAGGTGCATATGTCGCTGTGCCTAAGAAAGGTATACATGAATGGGTAGGTGCAGTTGACATCAACAGTCTGTATCCATCAGCAATCCGTACACTCAATATGGCGCCAGAAACTATTGTTGGTCAGTTAAGACAAACATTGACTGATCAATATATGGTTGATAAGGCTAAAAAACTTGCTAGTGAAAAGAAAAGATACGACGAAGATGACGAATTAGAAATGAGTTCGTTGTTGTGGGAAGGTTTGTTCGGCAGTCTTGAATATGAAGCCGTGATGAATCAAGAGCGCGGTACTATGCTCACAGTTGATTTTGAAAGCGGCGATAGTGTAGAAATGAGTGCTGCCGTTGCTCAGGCCCACATAGACGCCACCCCCACTAAAACCTTGTTGTTACAAAAAGGGCACGGGCCCAGCACAAGAGATGTCGGCCCACTCACACTCGGCGCCACCACTGCGCCACTCTCCCTTGCACTACTGCAAGCTGCAGC
>JALRGF010000521.1 GCA_023253495.1 Verrucomicrobiales bacterium | reverse complement strand
GCCGCGGGTCCGGCCGTGCCGGCGGCTGCGGCTGAAGCCGTGGCAGCGCCGGTCTCGGCTGGGCCGGTGCCTGCGGCCCCGGTTGCGGCGACTGAGGCGACGGCGAGTCCGTTGCCGGAAGCGGCGGTCTCTCCGGTCGTCGTGGAGGCTCCGACTTCGTCGGAAACAGTGCCGCCAACGGTCGAAACTCCTGCGTTGGCTCCGACCTCGACGCCGGGGGATCGTCCGCGACGTCCCGCCAGTCTGCCTGGATCCTCGAGTGCAGGGCGTCCGGCGGCTGGAGCTACCTCCGCCGCTCCTGCTGCGGCTGGCTCTGCTGGCGCCGCGGCTGCGGGTGCTCCTGCTGATTCTACTGGCGGGACAGATGCTAGTGTGGTCATTGCGGCGGAGCCGGGATACGATCCCGAAGTGCCTGAGATTGAGTTTACGGAATCGGCGATGGACATCGCTGAGATCATTGACAAATACGAGGCGTTCACGGGGCGCAGCACGATGCGCGACGGCACCATTCAGGGCACGCAGCTCCCGCTGCGGAGCAATGGCAAGATGACCCGCAATCAGGCCGCCGACTACATCAAGGCGTTTCTCCTGCTCAACGGGTACAGCATCATCCCGTCTGATATCAAAGGGGTCGACAAGGTCATCCCGACGGCCCGCGGTCCTCAGGTCGAACAAGGCTCCAGCGTGCAGGCGGTTTATACCGACCCCAAAATGCTTCCTGAGACGGAGCAAATCATCAATTACGTTCTTTATGTCAAGCATGTCGGGGCTGAGGATGCCGCGCGATCACTGCAGGCGATTCTGGGGCAAAGCCGCCAAAACGTCAGTAAAATCACGCCGGTACCAGCCGCGGGCGCGCTGATCATCACCGATAATCTGCCGGCCATTCGCTTGGCTATTGCGTTGCAGGAAAAAATCGACGTCCCCAGTGCGGCGGTGGAGAAGGAATTTTTCCAATTGGAGCGGGCGGATGCGGAAGAAGTCGCGCAAGTGTTGACGGAAATTCTGGCGGCGCAGACGAAACTTCGCGGGCAGGCTTCGGGCAGTGGTGGTACGCGCGGGGTGGCGGTCAACGTGGCGGCCGACCAGTTGCAGGCTGGTTTGCCTCCGGGGGTTTTGGGTGGGGTCGCGGGCCAGCCGGGACAGGCGGGGGGGGCGCTGCCGCCTGATGAATCGACGGTCATGGTCAAAGCGATTACGCGCACCAACGAGGTGCTTGTTTCCGGGCGTCCGAGTGACTTGGTTTATCTGAAGGACTTGATCAAGGAGCTCGATAAAGAAGCGAACGTGAAGAACCTGAAGCGGTTTCAGCTTCGGTTTATCCGCGTTGAGGATTTCCTGAATATTGCTACGGACGCCATTGGTCGCGGCACCGAGGTCATTGGTGGTGCGGCGGGAGGTGCGGCCGGCGCGCCGGGTGCGGTGGCTGGTGGGGCCCGGGGTGGTGCGGGAGGTCGTCAAGGCACTGGCACCGGGTTCCAGGGCAATGCGGCGTTTGGCGGTGGCCAGACATTTGGTGCGAATGCGGCGCGTGGCGGTGCTGGGGGGCGCGGCGGCGCGGGCGGCGGTGGCGGCGCGGGTGGCGGTGGCCTCAGCAGCGGCCGCAGCAGCTCGAACAGCAGCACAGGCCAGGAACTCATCCCGTCCTCGACTATTGTGGGCAAGACTCTGCTCATCGCGGAGCCCCGCTCCAATTCGCTCTTGATCGCTGGTCCGCCTGAACATCTGACACGGATCGAGGAAGTCCTCGGCGAAATGGATGTGCGTCCTTTGCAGGTGGCCATTTCTGCGGTCATCGCCGAAATCACCCTGAATGACGACATGCAATATGGCAT
>JALRGF010000440.1 GCA_023253495.1 Verrucomicrobiales bacterium | reverse complement strand
TCATCGGCTGAGCCGGAAAAACTGCTGCGGTCCGGTCAGCGGGAGTTCGATGCCGGAATCGGCGGCGGGCACGAGCTGCCACGATCCGGGCGCGAGCGATGCACTGCGCTCCAGAGTGCCCTCGGGATCGGTCCACCGGACGACCACGCCGCCGGCCGACGGCGCGAGGGTCAACCCGCCCGGCGGCACGTCGGGCACAAAGGCAAAGGTGCCGGCGGCATAGCGGTTGGCCGGCCCGCCATCAGGTGTGTCGGCGTAGCCCGCGGCGTCCAGGCCGTAGCTTGAGGCGCCGACAAACCGCAGGCAGGCGCCATCAAATGTGGTCAGCCCGAGGTCGAGCGCGCCGGTATTGCCATTCTGCTCCTCGGCGCCGTAACCGCTGGCGACGATGGCCCCGCGGAATCCCGCCGGCAGGGCGACCGGCACCGTCAGGTTTTTGAAGCGGCTCCCGTCGATCAGCTCGCCGTCATCCCCCGGTTCAAACATCAGCGATGCCACGACCTGCAGGGTGTCGCGGTTGTAGAGGCGCGCGGAAATCGGCAGAAACAGCCCGTCCGATCCGCTGTCGAAGACACCGAGACGCGTGATAAAGACCGGGCGGTCAACGTCAAAATGCATGCCCAGCGCCCCGCCGAACGCCTGATTGCCAAGGGTGCCGGCGGGCACCTGATACGCGATGCCGCCAGTCCGCGGGCCGGGCACCGTGGCCAGTACCGATGACTCCGGCCCGACCTGGCCGCCGGCACCCACCGCCCGCACCTGGTAGAATTTTTCGACGCCATTGGGCAGATCGGCGTCGCGATACGTCAGGCCGGGTGTCTCGGCGATCGGAACAAACGGCCCTTCCGCGGCGTCGGCGCGCAGGATCTGGTAGGTCGCAGCCGGCAGCGGCAGCGTGACCGCCTCCCACGCCAGGCTGGCCGCATGGTTTTCGCGCGCCCGCACCAGCCGCGCCACCGGGCGACCCGGAGCCAGCGCCGGAGTGGTTTCATAAACGAACGTGCCGGCTCCGTAGCGCGCCGCCGGTCCGGCATCCACCGTCTCGGGGAAGGACCCGGCCGCGCCATACCGGGAACCGCCGACAAAGGCGATTGAGCCGGCCCCGTCGCGGGTCACCCACGGCGTGGATGGACCGCGGTTGCCGTTGCGCTCCATGTCGCCATACCCGTCAGCCTGGATCGTCCCGCGGAAGCCGAGCGGCAGCGCGAGCGGCTGCGGCAGCGGCAGAAACCGCATGCCCCCGACCGGCTGGCCGTCTTCGCGCTCGGGCGTGCCCGCATCATCCGGATTGAAAAAAACCTCGGCCAGCACTTCCAGGGTGTCGCGATCGAAAATCCGCACCGTGATCGGAAGAAAAAGACCGTCCGATAAATCATCAAAACACCCGAGCTGGTGAACAATGACCGGATTGGCAACATCAAAATCCATGCCCAGGCTGCCGCCGAACGCCTGGTTGCCGGCCACGCCCCACGGAGTGTCATAGGCGACCACCCGATTGGCCCCCAGATCCACCGGCCGCGCGCAGGCGAGCACTTCCGCCCCCAGCTGCCCGCCGGCCCCCACGCCGCGCAGTTTGTAACAATACAGGGTGCCGTTGGTCAGGCCGGAGTCAGTAAAACTGAGACCGGGAATCTCGGCAACTTGCGTGAAGGTGCCGTCCGGGCCCTCCGCCCGGGAAATCCGGTAGGTCGCCGCCGGCAGGGGCGCCGTCACCGCGGACCAGCTGAGCTGCACCGTCGCCGCGCCGGGAACTGCCGCGACCACCGGCACTCCGGGAACCTCCGGCGGGGTGGTTTGAAATTCGAAGGTACCGGCCGCATATCGCGCCTCCGGCCCGGCATCCGGCGATGCCGGATACGCACCGAACTCCACGGGGAAATTGTACCGGCTGGTTCCGACGAACCGGATCGAGGCCGCGCCGCCATCAAGCGTCCACGGAATCGGCAACCCGCGGTTGCCATTGCGTTCTCCCGGGCCATACCCCTCGGCCACAATGGTCCCGCGGAAGCCGGTGGGCAGGCTGACCGGCGCCGCCAGCGGCAGAAAACGGCTGCCCCCGACCCGCTCGCCATCCTCGCGCCCAGCCGTGCCGGGGTCGTCCGGCAGAAAGTCCGCCGACGCCACCACCTCCAGCGTATCCCGATCATACAGCCGCACCGAAATGGCCAGATTCAACCCGTCAGAGGCATCATCAAAACACCCGAGCCGGGTGACCAGGACCCGGTTGTCGACATCGAAGTCCATGCCCAGCGCCCCGTTGAATTCCTGATTCCCCGGCAGGCCCTCCGGAATGACGTAGGCGATGTGGGTTGTCTGGGAC
>JALRGF010000385.1 GCA_023253495.1 Verrucomicrobiales bacterium | reverse complement strand
TTTTCCAACAATGCCTCAATCTCGGCTGCTTCCTCGCGCACCGCCGCGGGCCGCCCGTCGACCTCCAGCATGAGCAGCACCTCGCCGGGCGGCAGGGCGTCCGGACCGAGGCGGCGGCGGGCGGCGGCGATGGTGAACTGGTCGGAGATTTCCAGCGCGGCCGGCAGGTGCCCGGCCTGGAAGATCGCCTGCACGGCCGCCGCGGCCTCCGCAAAGGTCGCGAACGTCGCGGTCAGGCCGGCCCGGGCTGGCGGGTGCGGGATCAGCCGCAAGGTCGCCTCGGTCACCACCCCGAGCATCCCCTCCGATCCCACGAAGAGCCCGACCAGATCAAACCCGGTTTTATTCTTGTGACAGCGACCGCCGACGCGGGCGACCGTGCCGTCGGCGAGCACGACCTCAAGCCCGAGCACGTAATGGCGGGTCACGCCGTATTTCAGACACTTCGGCCCGCCGGCATTGGTCGCAATATTCCCACCGAGCGAGCAATCCTTCAGGCTCGCCGGGTCAGGCGGGTAATACCATCCGCGGGCCCGCACCGCCGCCTGCAGGTCGCCGGTCACCACCCCGGGCTCGACTACCGCCACGCCGTCCGCCAGGGCGATCTCCCGGATCCGGTTCATCCGCGCCAGGGAGAGCGCAATCCCCCCGCGCACCGGCACACACCCGCCGACATACCCGACTCCCGCGCCGCGCGCTGTCACCGGAATGCGCTCGTCATGCGCGAACCGCAGCACCGCTGCCACGTCCGCGGTCGTTTCCGCAAAAACCACCACCTCCGGCGGATGCGCGGCAAACCACTTGTCCCCGCTGTGCGCGCCCAGCTCGGCGGGCGCAGCCGTCACTTTGCCCGCCCCCAGCAGCTCGGCCAACCGGTCAGCAATGGAATTTCCAGCCATGCTGCCGCCATAAACCGCGGCCCGCCGCTGCGCAATCGAAGCCCGCTGGCCGGGCACAACCGGAAACAAAACCACGGCCAGGGCGGTCGGTGCGGCGCGAGCGCCCGTGACCCCCGGCCAAAGCTCCGCCGGTGTATCCGTGAAACCACCCGCAGACCGGGGTGTCTCCCACCTCCACCGGGCAATTCCATTGACGCCGCCGCCATCCGCTGCCACCTTTCGTTGGTGAAGCTTGCCGAAGCCCTTGTCCTGCGCGCGGACATGCAGAAAAAACTCGATTCGCTCCGCCAGCGGATCGGCCGCAATGCTATCGTCCAGGAAGGAAACCAACCCCATGAGGATCCCTCCGAACTCCTCCGGGAGTCCTTCGGGGTCCTCCACGAAATGCGCGACCTGATTCAGAAAATCAATGCCACCAATGCCGCTACCAAGCTTCCGGACGGCCGCACCATCACGGAAGCCATCGCCCACCGCGATGAATTGACCCAACAGCATTCACTCCTCCAGCATGCCGTCGCCAGCTCCATCCGCGACCCCGATCGCTACAGCATGGCCGAAATCAAATGGGTCGCGTGCGTCGATGTCCGCTCCCTCCAGAAACAGTCGGACGACATCGCCCGGCACATCCGCGAACTCAATCTTCTCATCCAGGAAACCAACTGGAAAACCGATCTGGGGTAGCTCTGCTGCCCCGGGAACTCCGGGCGAGTGCGGCTCCCCGGCCGCGACGCCGAGGGGAGGAAAACATATCGGTGTCGTCCATGACGCACCGTGGCCAGTGCACCTGATTCACCTCGCAGGCCATCACCTCTGAGAAATCACACCGCACAAGGCACACCTCACCACCACGCACTGACGGAGTTCCGAATTTTCCATCCCCTCCCGCGCTCTCCGCTGAACCGGGCCGGGCGAGGCCGGTTCGGCCTCCCCGCTCCCGACGGCCAGCGCGGTCGCCGCGTCCCTGTCCCGACATCTCACCCTACCGCATTTCTCCAGGCTGGAACCCGGGGTCCCCGGCACGCCAGAGGACAAAGGCCCAGCGGCTGGCCAGCTGGTCGTGAATCTGGCTGCGTTTCGAGCCGATGCCGTGGCCGGCTTCGGGGTCGAGCAGGAGGAGGACCGGCTGGCCGCTGGTGGTGGCGGCCTGGAGGCGGGCGGTCATTTTGCCGGACATCCAGGCGTCCACGCGGCGGTCGTTGAGCCCGTGGGTGAGCAGGACGGCCGGGTAGCGGACGCCGTCGCGGACGTGGTGAAGCGGGCTCATGGCCATCAGGGCGGCGAATCCCGCGGGGGTGGTGACGGTCCCGAATTCCTCGATGTT
>JALRGF010000359.1 GCA_023253495.1 Verrucomicrobiales bacterium | reverse complement strand
TGCCCTTGAGTTCCTGGAAGCGGGCGCGCCGGATGCCGAGGTCCTCGGTTTCCGCGCCGGCCACCAGCGTCCCCTGGAGCGCGGTGGCGAGGGCCATCGATTCCCGGTCATTGATGTTGCCGGGGTAAAACTTGCCATCGGGCTTCGCGCCTTCCTCGCCGGTGGTCGTCGGCGTGCCGGACGGCGCCAGGGTGAATGTTTCCACTCCGCGCTCGCTCTCGCCCCCGAAGCCGCAATGCAGGCTGATAAAAACCGCCTCCCCGGTGACCGCATGGGCCCGCTCCAGCCGCTCCGCCACCGTCCGCGCCCGGTCATCCTCCCGCGTCATGACCACGGTGTATCCGGATTGCTCAAGCGCCTGGCGAGCGTGGCGGGCGACATCCAGCGTCACTTCCTTCTCGCGCCCGTGCTTCGAGGTCATGCCATCCTCCGCCCCGCCGCGCGCCGCATCCAGCACCACCACCTTGAGCTGGCTCGGCTCACGCATCTGGTCCGGCCGCAGGATCGGGTCGATCACATGCATCAGGTCAAACGCGGAAATCAACACCTTGCCGTCCCGCCATGCGACCAGCGGGTAACTGAGATAGATTTTCAATGTGTTGATCGACACGAGCTTCGAGCCGGCCTGCCCGCGGCATTTGATGGGAAAGTCGCGCCCGTCCAGGCGCTTGGCTTTTTCCAGGGTGATGGTTTTTCCGTCCCGCGTGTAAGTCGGAAATTCGAAAAACTGCGCGACTTCGGCAAGATCCAGATACGCCTGCCCCCGGTGGTCAATCACCGTCCAGCCGGGTTTCGCCTTCGTCGGCGCCGGACCGGTGGCCGGTTTCTTGGGCGTCGCCGATGGGGACGGGTCCGCCGCCGGCCGGACCGGCCGGGCCGGAGTGGCGGGGCCGGCTTTCGCTTTGGCGGCCGCCGCTGACGGTTTGGCGCCCGCCCGCGGATTCGGGCGCGTTTCGGCCCGGCCGGCACCGCTGGTGTACCAGAGGAGCGGAAGGACAAGAAGGAGGCGGACGACGCGGGCGGTCATGGCAACGGAATCTGCGGACGGGTGACGCCGCCACTCACCGGCGGGACGGAACGCTTGCAGGACGATCATCCCGGTTCAACCCTATGGCGTCTCCGTCGTGCCCTTCAACCTTGCTTTCTCATCAGGACCAGACGGTCCGCTTTTATGGCCCGGGTCGCTCGCCGCCGCACTCAGCACCGCCATGGTACTCAGCGCCGCCGCCGCCGCGGCCGGCGACCCGCCAGCGCAGACGCCGACGCCCGCTCCGACCGCAACAGCCGAGGCCACCAACGGACGGCCCGCCGCCCGCCGGGCGCTCGAAGCATGGCGGACCGCCACCGACGCCCCCGCCCAACTCGCCGCCCTCAAGGCCCTCGCCGACCTCTCCACAACTTTCCCGCTGGTCCTCGCCCCTCTGATCACCGCCGAACCGCCGGCCGACGCCTCCGTCCGCGCCCGCTGGATCACAATCGTCAGCCAGTCCGGCCTGCCGGAATCACTGGAACCCGCCCGCCAGGGGTTGTCCGACCCCGATGAGGCCGTGGCCGTGGCCGCCGCGGCCGCCCTCGGCCAGTCCGCCTCATCCATGGCCCGCGAGTCCCTCCTCGGACTTTTCCGCCAGTCGCCGCCACCCCCGCCGGCCGCGGCCGTGGCCGCCAGCCGGGCCCTCGCCGCCACGGCCACCACTGCCGAACTGGCCGCCCTCCAGACCGACCCCGAGCCCGGGGTCCGCCGCGCCGCCCTGTCCGCCCTGCGCCACCAGGCGTCTCCCCGCTGCGCGTCATTTCTGGCCACCCCCGATCTCGCCGACGAAGCAGCCGCCGCCATCTACGACGACCGCCTCGAAGGCGCGTGGCCGGCATTGATCGACGCCGGCCTGCACGACAACTCCCCGCTGACCGCGCCCGGCCGCCAACGCGCCATCGCCGCCGCATGGTACGAGGGGTCGGTCGCCGCCGCCGACCAGCTCGCCGCCTGGCTCACCGCACAACCGCCCGTGCCCGGCACCACGCCCGCCGAGGCCGCCACCCGCCTCGCCTGGCACGCCCTGCTCAGCTGGGACACCCCGCCAGCCGACGACCCGGTCGTCGCCGGCCGGCCGTTCCACGCCCGCCCGCGGCCGCACGCCCGGGCCTGGGACGCCCTCCGGCGCCACTCCCGCGCCCTCGCCGCCTGGAGCACCGCGCTCGACGGCCAGGCGCCCGCCACCTGGAAAGCGTGGCAGTCACATCTCGCCCGCGCCCCGCGGGCGGCATCGGAATTTACCGCCTTCCTGGCCGATGCCACCCACCCCGATGGCGAACGGCTCCACCATTTCCGCTCCCGCCTGGCGTCCACCAACGACCCGGCCGCCCTCATGGAACTGGCCGGCGCCGCGCTCGCCGCCCCCGACGCCCCCGCCCTGCGCACCGAGGCCCGAACCTGGCTTTTCCGACGCCGCGGCACCGACGCCGTGCCGTGGCTCCTCCAGTCACTCACCGACGCCGATGCCACCGAAAAACAGGCGGCCATCCGCCTGCTCGACCGCCAGCGCTCGCCCGAAGGCGACTCCTATCTGTGGCGCCTGCTCGACCAGGCCACCCGCGGTCTCGTCGATCCCGCGGTTCTTCCGGAAATCGTCGAGGCCGCGGAGCGGCGCACCCGGGCCGAGGGACCGGACAGCCGCACCGAACGCGCTTCCCTCGACGCCTGGCGCGCCTCCCAGGCGGCCGGCCTCGGCGATCCGCTGCGGCCGTGGCGCGCCGCCCTGTCACCGGGCGACGCCGATGCCGGGCGCACCCTGTTTTTTTCCGAGGCCGCCGGTTGCGCCCGCTGCCACCGCGCCGTGCCCGACCCCGCTCCCCCCGCTCCCGCCCTCGGCGGCGTGGGCTCCCGCCTCAGCGGCGCCGCCCTGCTCGAAGCGGTGCTGCGACCGGTCCGGCCCGAAGCGCGCCGCCCGCCACCGTCGCCCGACGGCGGCTGCCGCCCGGCCGGCTCCCTGTTCTCATTGCGCGAACTGCGCGACCTGCTGGCTTTCCTGCGCTCCCTCCCGTAAACGGCCGGACCACCACCCGGGCAGACCGCCACCCGCCCACCGGCCGGGCCCGCGCGCCCGCCCTTGCGCCACCGGCCATCCCGATGCTCATTACCCCATGGATGACACCTCTGCCGCTTACGCGCACCCCGACGCCCTCGTCAGCACCGACTGGCTGGCCGACCACCTCCACGACCCCGGCCTGCGGATCGTCGAGAGCAATGAGGACGTCCTGCTCTACGACACAGGTCACATCCCCGGCGCCGTACACATCGACTGGCGCGCCGACCTGAACGACCCGCTCGTACGCGACTACCTCGGCCCCGACGCCTTCGCCGCCCTCTGCGCCCGCCACGGCATCTCGCCCGATACCACCGTCATTTTCTACGGCGACAAATCAAACTGGTGGGCCTGCTACGCCTTCTGGGTCTTCCAGCTCTTCGGCCATACCAACGCCCGGATCCTCAACGGCGGACGCGCCAGGTGGATCGCCGACGGCCGCCCGCTCACCAAGGATGTGCCCGCCCCGACCCCCGCTCACTACCCGGTACCACCACGCCGACGCGATGAGGAAATCCGCGCTTTTTACGCCGAGACCCTGGCCCATATGCAGGCCCACCGCCCGCTCATCGACGTCCGCAGCCCGAAGGAATTCTCCGGCGAAACCACCCACATGCCCGAATACCCTCAGGAAGGCGTGCTCCGCGGCGGCCACATCCCCGGCGCCCGCTCCGTGCCCTGGGCCACCGCCGCCAACCCCGACGGCACCTTCAAGGACGCCGCCACCCTGCGCCAGATCTACACCGAAAATCTCGGCCTCCAACCCGACGACCCAATCATCGCCTACTGCCGCATCGGCGAACGCTCCAGCCACACCTGGTTCGTCCTCAAATACCTGCTCGGCTATCAGAACGTTCGCAATTACGACGGCTCATGGACCGAATGGGGCAAC
>JALRGF010000354.1 GCA_023253495.1 Verrucomicrobiales bacterium | reverse complement strand
TTGTGCCTCTCGGGCGGGCGTTGGGGTGGGTGGTGGTGTGTGTGGTCGGGGTGTGGGCGTGCCGGGCGGCGGAGCGGGAGGAGCGGGAGCCGGTGAGGGAGTTGTTGTGGCCCGGGGCGGCGCCGGTTGGTGACGGGACGGAGGATGAGGGGAAGGCGTTTCTGACGGTGCATCGGCCGGAGAAGCCGAATGGGGCGGCGGTGGTGATTTGTCCGGGCGGGGGGTATGGCGGGCTGGTGACGGAGGGTGAGGGGCATGGGATTGCGCGGTGGTTGAACGGGCATGGGGTGACCGGTCTGGTGCTGGAGTACCGATTGCCGGCCGGGCGGCCGATGGTGCCGCTGCTGGATGCGCGGCGGGCGATCTGCACGGCGCGGGCGCGGGCGGCCGAGTGGGGGCTCAATCCGGCGCAGATCGGGATCATGGGGTTTTCCGCGGGCGGGCATCTGGCGTCGACGGCGGCGACGCACTTTGCCGACGGCGAGCCGGCCGCTGAGGATCCGGTGGAGCGGCAGAGCAGCCGACCGGATTTTGCCATTCTGGTGTATCCGGTGATCACCATGGAGGAGAAGACTCATGGCGGATCGCGGGCAAACTTGCTGGGGCCGTCGCCGTCGGGGGAGCGGGTCCGTCGGTTTTCCGGTGAGTTGCAGGTGACGCCGCGCACGCCGCCGACGTATCTGGCGCATGCGGTGGACGACCGGGTGGTGCCGGCTTTCCACAGCCGGATATTTTATGAGGCGCTCCGGCGGCACGGGGTGGCGACCGAGTATCTGGAGTTGCCCTCGGGCGACCATGGGCTCAACGGGTATCAGGGCCCGATGTGGGACGCCTGGCAGGAGGGGGTGTTGAAATGGCTGGTGGCGCAGAAGCTGATGCCGGCGCCAGGTGCGTCGGCGGCGGCCGGCGACCGGCTGCCGGTCAAAGTGTTCCTGCTCGCCGGGCAGTCGAACATGGAGGGCCAGGCGGTCGTCGATCTGGAGGGGCCTGATTACAATGACGGCCGCGGCACGCTGGTCGATGTGCTGCGCGATCCGGAGCGGGGCGCGCGGTTTGCGCGGTACCGGAAAGTGGATGGCGTGTGGCCGGTGCGCGACGACGTCTGGGTGCGGTACCAGCGGGAGGGAGAGCCGTTGCTCAAGGGGCCGTTGGGGGTGGGATTTGCGGTGTACGGGGGGGCGCACCATTTCGGGCCCGAGCTGGGATTCGGTCATGTGGTGGGCGAGGCGATGGCGCACCCGGTGCTGTTGATCAAGACGGCGTGGGGCGGGCGCAGCCTGCGCACGGATTTCCGGCCGCCTTCCGCCGGGGGGACGGTGGGCCCGTATTATCTGAAGATGATGGCTGAAATCCGCGAAGGTTTGCGGCGGATGGACGAGGATTTTCCGGAGCTGGCCGGGCGCGGGCATGAGCTGGCCGGTTTCGTGTGGTATCACGGATGGAACGACGGCTGTGAGCCGCAGACCGCGGTGCCGGAATACGAGCAGAACCTTGTGCACCTCATCAAGGATGTGCGCCGCGAGCTTTCGGCGCCGCAGTTGCCGCTGGTCATCGGGGAGCTGACCGGGCCGTGGGTCGAGGCGCCCGACGAATGGGGGGCGCTGCGGCGCGCCCAGGCGGCCGCCGCCCGCCACCCCGATCTGGCCGGGACGGCGGCATTTGTGGAAACCCATGATTTTGTAAGGCCGGCCGAGCAGTCACCCAACCCGGGCCACGGCCACCACGAATTCGGCAATGCCGAGACCTATCTGCTGGTGGGTGAAGCGCTCGGCCGGGGGATGCTCGAACTCACCGGAGCCGGCGTGGCCGGCTACGAAACGCGGTCGATCGAAGGGTGGTCCGTGCAGATCAGCCGGCGCCTCCTCGACGAGCAGGCGGACGCGGTGGCCGCCGCCCTGCCGCTCCTGCGCGCGCAGCTCCAGGAAATCGTCCGCGTGGTGCCCGCGGCCGCCGTCGCCCGCCTGCGCGAGGTGACGCTGTGGTTTTCGCCCGAGTACGACGGCGTGCCGGGCCGGGCCGAGTACCACCCGGATGCCGGCTGGCTGCGCGCGAACGGCCGTCCGCCGGTCATGGCCCGCGGCGTGGAATTCACCGACACCCGGAATTTCGAGGCCGAGACCAGCCGCATGCCGAACTTCGTCCTGCACGAGCTCGCCCATGCCTACCATGACCGGGTGCTCGGGTTCGACCATCCGGCGATCGACGCCGCTTTCGCGAAAGCCCAAGCCGCCGGTTCCTACGAAGACGTGCCGCGCCGCCTCGGCCGCGGCCGGCCGGAAACCCGCGACCGCGCTTACGCCCTGACCGACGCCAAGGAATACTTTGCCGAACTCACGGAGGCGCTGTTTTCCACCAATGATTTTTTCCCCTTCACGCGTGCGGAACTCGAGGCCCACGATCCCGAAGGCGCCGCCGTCGTCCGGCGCGTCTGGGGACTGTAGTCACGCACCCGGTTGGGAAAGCGGAGGTGGGAAAGCGGAAGGTGCCGTTGGGGCGGAAACGGACTTTCCGGCGGGTGCCGCGGCGGGCCTGTCCTCTCGGGGGGCAGCGGTGGCAAGCGCTGGAAATTCTTAAGAAGTCCGTAATTTCCATTGACAGAAATAAATTTAAAAACATAGAAGCAGTCGGATCCTTTTTTAAAATGTCTCGACTCCCGATTTTCCAGCGAGTGGTGTGGCCGGCGGCTGCGGTGGTGTGTGTGCTTGGGTTGCCGTCGTGCGGGAACAAGCAGGAGGAGGCGCGTTCCGAGCTGACGGCGAAGCAGTTCACGTTTACGGTGGACGAGTATATGAGGGCGGCGCGGCAGGGGGAGGTGGCGGTGTTGAAGCATTTTGTGGAGGCGGGCATGGTGGTGGACGTGGTGGGGTCGGAGGGGACGACGGCGTTGTTTGAGGCGGCGCGGGCGGGACGCGCGGAGGCGGTGCGGTATCTGGCGTCGGTGGGGGCGGATGTGACGGTGGCGGGCACGGGATTTGACACGCCT
>JALRGF010000300.1 GCA_023253495.1 Verrucomicrobiales bacterium | reverse complement strand
CCGCACGCGCCCCGCACGCGCCCCGCACGCACCCCGCACGCACCCCGCACGCGCCCGGCACGCCCGCGCCGTCCGGAGCGCGGCGCTCCAGCCGGCCGGGCGTCGCACCGGCAGAGCCGTCGGGCAAGCTGCTCGAGGAGGCGCCGACGTTTCCGTCCTCAGACGTCCGCACCGCCAGCGCGCCCGGAGGGCTCGCCCCACCTCCCAGGCCCGGAGGTGCCGCCTCCGGACAAAGCGGACCGGGCATGCGCGGTGGGACCGGACTTCCACGCCGGTGAGCGGCGCGCGCGTCCACTGCCCGGCCCGTTCCCCGCCTCCTGCTGTGCGTGCCCCGGGCGCCAGCCGTCAGCGCGTACCCAAGCGCGGGCGACTCATCCCCGCAGGACATTACACCGGTAGAGCCGTCAGGCACGCCGCTCGAGGAGGCGGGAAAGTTTCCGGCCTCACACGTCCACACCGCCGACGCGCCCGGAGGTCGCATCCCACCTTCCATGTCCGGAGGTCGCATCCCACCTCCCTATCCGGAGGGCGCTTCTCACCTTCCAAGCCCGGAAGTTCCGCTTCACCTGGGCGTCGATTCCTGGCGAGGACCCCGGGCTCCTGCCGATTGGCATTGACGCGGCACGCGGAAATCAAAATGCTCCGAACGTCGCCCATGGCCCGCTTTGGCATGACGTGTCCGGCGATCCCCTGTCCCGTGACCCGCATCCTCCGGTTTCTGTCCCCTGCCATGGCACGGCCCGCCGTTCTTGCGGTCGCGCTTTGGGGGCTCGTGGCCTGCGGCGAGAAGCCCCCGACCACGGACCCCGCTCCCGCTTCGTCGAAGGCAGCGACTGCCAGCGGGCCGTCAGTCACTGCGCCACCTGCTGCGCCACCTGCCGCGCCACCTGCCGGAGCACCCCCGCCTTCCGCTTCCGAGGCCACCCGCCCGTCGCTGGTGTCGCGCGACGCCATTGGTCTGAAGCATGCCGGTGTGCCGGCCTCGCTGGACGACCACCCATGGGACTCGGAGCATTGGAATGAAACTGCCGGGCACCGGCTCAAGGCCCTCGCTGGTCTCCTTGAATCCCCGTCGACGCTGGACGCGGCGGCGGTCGATGAATTTCTGGCCCCGGGATTCCGCTCGACGCTGCTTCGGCCCGAAGATCTGACCGAACGGGCGGTGCCGCCGCTCACCGTGCGCCGGTTCGACGGACCGCCCGCGGCTGCCGAGGAGACTGGAGCCTCAGCTTTTGCCGACCGGCTGAAGTCACTGGTGGCCGGCGTGCCCGACGCCCGCGAAATGACCACCCTCATCAAGATTTTCCGCGTTTCCACCGATCCTCCCGAGACCACCGCCCGCCTCGAACTGGTCGCCCGGAACAGCGAGGTCTCCTTGCAGCAGGTGGCCCACTGGCACTGCCGATGGGAAACCGACGCGCCGGGAGAGCCCCGCCTGGCCTCGGTCGTGGTCGAAGCCTTTGAGGAAACGACCACCAAGGCCGTGCGCACGTTCGTCGATGCCACCGGCCCGCTGCTCGACAAAGACCCCGCGTTCCGCGGCCAGCTCGCCTACGGCCTCGATCACTGGGTCGCCCGGCTGGAACAGGAGTATGTCTTCGGCCCCAGCGGCTGGGAGGGAGTTGCCATGGGTGATGCCAACGGCGACGGCCTCGAGGATCTTTATGTCTGCCAGCCGGGCGGCCTGCCGAACCGGTTGTTCGTGCAGAATCCGGACGGCTCGCTCACCGATCGCGCCGCGGTCGCCGGAGTCGACTGGTGGGACCAGTCGCAGGCGGCCGTCTTCGCCGATCTGGACAACGACGGCGACCAGGACCTGGCCGTCTCGATGATGTGGGGGGTGCTGGTACTGGCCAATGGCGGTTCCGGCGCCTTCACTCCGGCCGCCGCCGTGCTGAGCCCGGAGGGCATGCCGTACTCGCTGGCCGCCGCCGACTTTGATGCGGACGGCGACCTTGATCTTTACGTCTGTTGTTATGCGAAACGCGGCACCGCCGTTGAACAGCGGTTTCTTGCCCGGCCGCAGCCGTACCACGATGCCGACAACGGCAGCCGCAACATGCTTCTGCGCAACGACCGCAGCTTCCGCTTCCGCGACGTGACCCGGGCCAGCGGACTGGACGAGAACAACCGCCGTTTCTCGTTTGCCGCCGCCTGGGAGGATTATGACAACGACGGCGACCTCGACCTGTACGTGGCGAACGATTTCGGCCGCAACAATCTGTACCGCTGCGAGCGGTCCGGCCACACCACCCGTTTCAGGGACGTGGCCGCCGACGCCGGGGTCGAGGACATCTCCGCCGGCATGAGCGCGAGCTGGGGCGACGTCGACGCCGACGGACACCCCGATCTCTACGTCAGCAACATGTGGAGCAGCGCGGGCCACCGCGTGACGTACCAGCGCCGCTTCCGCGAAAACAGCGGGCAACGCGCCGCCTTCCAGCGCCACGCCCGCGGCAATTCCCTTTTCCGCAATGCCGGCGACGGCACGTTCCACGACCTCAGTGAACCCGCCGGCGTAACCATGGGGCGCTGGGCGTGGGGGAGCCGGTTCACCGACCTCAACAACGACGGCCGCGACGACCTGCTCGTCGCCAACGGGTACATCACCCAGACGGACCCCGGTGACTTGTGAAGCTTCTATTGGCGCCAGGTCGTGGCGCACAGTCCGGAATCCGCTGCCGAAACCGTTCCCGGTGAATACACCCGCAACT
>JALRGF010000206.1 GCA_023253495.1 Verrucomicrobiales bacterium | reverse complement strand
AACATCGCATGAGGCGGAATGCGACCTCCGGACGCGTCGGCGGTGCGGCTGTCTCCGGCCGCACACTTTCCCGCCTCCTCGAACGGCGTGCCCCACGGCTCTGCCGTGCGATGCCCCTCCTCGCCGGAGCGCCTCGCCGGGGCGCCTCGCTCCGGGCGGCGATACCCCCCGGGGCTCACGCCACGGGCACGCACAAAAAAAACAAGAAACCGCCCTGAGAGCGGACTCGTCCACCGCCTGCGCGCCCGGAGGTCGCGCCCCACCTCGGACTGATCGGTTACTCCGCGGCCGGAGCCGCGGCTTCCGCAGCCTTTTTCCTGGCCGGCGCTTTCTTGGTCGCGGCCGCTTTTTTGGCGGGTTTCTTGGCATCGGCCGCGGCCGCGGCGGCGGCCACAGCAGACTTGCGGGTCACGGCCCCCTTGGTCGCCTTGCGCACGCGCGCGGCTTCCTTGAGGCGTTTTTCATATTGTTTGCGACGCTGGCGTTTGATGCGTGTGCGGAGTTGCTGTCCCATGGAGTGGTCTAGGTGTAAGTGGATGTTCGGAGATGAAAGGTGGGGACTATGAAGCCACCGCGGCGTGGCGCAATGGCAAATGCAGCCGCCTTGAGCGTGATGCCTGTATCTGTGACAGCGGCGGGCTTCACTCGCCGGCCCGGCGCCACGTCGGACGGACCACCCGATTCAGGCGCACGTGGCGGGCCTCGGGACTGGTGCGGACCCACTGGAGCTCGACCACCGGAAAGTACAGCACGCGCCACCCGTACATCTCGCTGAGCGATTGGCCGAGATCGGAATTCTTGTCAACAAAGGCCACCACTCCCTCGTCTTCCGGAATGGCCGATGAGACCCGGAAAGCCAGTTTGTTTTCGAGGTCCGGGACATCGTCGTTGAAATAGTGGGTTCGCCGCAGGACAACATAAAGTTCCTGAGGTTCGTCTGACGGCGACTCCACGAACCGCTGCAGCCAGCGGTCGCGCCATTGGATGAATGAAGGCCAGTCGATGCGGTAGCCGTCCGGGGTCGCCTCCGCGGACACCGGAAAGCCAAGAGGATGCGTGGTGCTGAGCACGTTGAAAATATGAGCATGAGCGCCGGTCGCAGGAATCGTCCCGGAATGGGCATGCTCGATGACCGCATCCGTCATCGGACGCGGCGGATACTTGGCGTAATAGGAACGCACTGCCGCTTTCTGCGCCCCGGCGCCGTCGATCCACGGCAGCACCTCATCGGCGGATCGGGCACCAACCAGCCGCCGCACCACCTCCATGCCTTCAGCCACCGCCTGGTCCGTCGAGGAAGGCGGCGTCGCCTCGCCCGCCGTGGGCTCGAAGGGTGGCGGGCCTCCCGCCGCCGCAGAAGGATCATCGCCCGACCACAGATTGAGCGCACCGCCATCCGCTGCCGGGTCCGCCGGAACTGCCGCCGCAGCCCCGGTTCCCTCGGCCTCGGCCTCCGCGTCGTCCTCCGGAACCGGCTCGGCGCGCCGTACCGGGATTCCATCCGGAGCCACCTCGACCCCGCGTCCTTCCGGAGCCGCCGCCGCCGGAGCGGATGCCGCCTCCGGAGTTTCCGCCGGGGTCAGAGACGGGTCCACCGACCGGGGGACGTCCGGGAGGCCCGAACCGGATGTCTCCGCGGTTCCGGTCGCGGGAGCGGCATCGTCGCGCGACGGCACCGCCAGGGGCGGCGGGGTCTGCGCCGCCGGATCAAGAACGGAAGAGCCCGGCCACGCCACCGCCGGATCACTGGCCCGCGGCAGCACTCCGCGCTGCGGCGATTGATGCGCCTCCGGCCAGAACAACTGCTCCGCCTGCCGCCGCCAGAGCCGGACCTCGCGGCGCCACTCGGCCGGCCATTGATCGCGCGTCAGCACCGCGGTCACCGCCGCCGCCACCAGCACCAACACCGCCGTCACCGCACACCGGCGAAACCACCTTCCGCGGGGCGCCTCAGGCGCCGGCGAGGCGCTTCGCCGCTCGCGCCGCCTCCGGCGTACCGGCTCCTCGTCGGAGACATTCTCTTCCCCGCCCGTGCCCGGGGGCGCCGCGGGGGCTTCCGGTATCGTCCGGAACGCCTGGCCTTTCTTCGCCAGCTCCACCGGCATCCTCGCCATCCCGGCTCCCACCGGTCTCAGCGCGCCGCGGGGCGGCGGCGCCTCCTCCTCGACGCGCACCGCCGGCGGCGGCGCCTCCACCGCCAGGAA
>JALRGF010000144.1 GCA_023253495.1 Verrucomicrobiales bacterium | reverse complement strand
CGAGCTGGTTCAGGTGCTGGTGATCAGCGGGGTGGTGCTGGCCGGGCTGGCGGTGAAATGGCGCGACCTGATGCTGGTGTGTTTTGATCCGACCCAGGCGCGGACGCTCGGGTTGCCGGTGCCGGCCTTCAACGTGCTGCTGCTGGTGCTGCTGGCGGCCACGGCGGTGGCGGCGCTGCAGGCGGTCGGGGCGGTGCTGGTGGTGGCCATGCTGGTCACGCCGGGGGCGACGGCTCATCTGCTGACCGACCGGTTCGGGCGGCTGCTCTGGTTGTCGGCCGGGATCGGGGCCGGCTGCTCGGTGGCCGGGGCGTATGTCAGCTATTTTTTCAACAGTGCGACCGGCGGGTGCATCGTGCTGCTGCAGGCGGTGGTTTTCGGGGTGGTGTTTCTGCTGGCGCCCAGGCACGGGATGCTGGCGGCGAGCCGGCGGGCCCGGGTGCGGCGGCAGGCGCAGGAGGGTGCGGCATGAACTCCCTGCTTGAGCCGCTGCAGTACGTCTTCATGCGCGAGGCTCTGGTGGTCGGCGCGGTGGTGGCCGCCCTCGGCGCGGTGCTTTCGTGTTTTCTCATCCTCAAAGGCTGGTCGCTGATGGGCGATGCCGTCTCGCACGCCGTGCTGCCCGGTATCGTCCTTGCGTATGCCGCCGGGCTGCCGCTGGCGGTCGGCGCTTTTGCCGCCGGCCTCGGCTGCGCCCTCGCCTCGGGATGGATCAAGG
This sequence comes from Verrucomicrobiales bacterium, assembly GCA_023253495.1. Classification (GTDB taxonomy): domain Bacteria; phylum Verrucomicrobiota; class Verrucomicrobiia; order Verrucomicrobiales; family V1-33; genus CAJBME01. The sequence goes on along the minus strand of JALRGF010000144.1, from coordinate 1,002 downwards.
CGCACAGCCGGCTCAAGGAGGACACGGTGCTCGGGGTTGTTTTCACCGGGCTTTTCGCCCTCGGGCTGGTCCTGTTCAGCCGGGTGCCGGGCGACCTGCATCTCGATCACATCCTCTTCGGCAACATCCTCGGGGTCACGCGGGCCCAGGTCTGGCAGATTTCCGGCATCGGGTTCGGGGTGCTGGCCATCGTGCTGGCGCGGCGCCGCGACCTGCTCCTCGTCTGCTTCGACGAAAAACACGCCCGGGTGCTCGCGTTGCCTGCGGGATTCCTCCACTACCTGCTGCTCAGCCTGCTCGCGCTGGTCATCGTCGTCTCGCTCCAGGCGGTCGGGCTGCTCCTTGTCGTGGCCATGCTCATCACCCCGGGTGCCACCGCGCGGCTGTGGACTGATTCCTTCGACCGCATGCTCGCGGCCGCCGTCGGCACAGCGGTATTCTCCAGCACCGCCGGGATTTTTGTCAGCTATCACATCGCCGGCTCAACCGCCGCCTGTATCGTGCTTTTCCAGACTGTCCTTTTTGTCATTTCGCTGGTGGTGTCGCGGTGGCGGGGCGGGCGGGTTTATCGCTCAGTTTTCCCGGGGCGCTGAGCCTGGCCGGTCGGATCGGCAGCCCTGTTTTCCAATCTTTGCCTGTTCCCGGCTTCTTCGTTCCCGGTTTCCACCCCGTCCGGCCGGAAAGTCCCGGCGGCTGAGCGAGACCGGCGGGAAACCGCTTGTCACCTCGGAGGCGGGCGGGTTAGTGGCGGCATGGTTCTTCGACTTCTGGCGCCCTGGGTCCTGCTGATGGCGGCGGGGTGGCTCTCGGCGTGGTTGTTCCGGCGGCCGCAGGCGGCGGCGGTCCGCGACGGGGTGTGGCGGTCCTGGGTTGATCCTTCGAGTGAAGGGGAGTTCCGGAAAGGGGCGTGGGCGTATGCGTTTGAGAATGCCGGTGCCGGGGCCTCGCTGGTCAGCCTGCTGGTGGCCGGCAGTTATTATTTGTTCAACGACCCGGGCAAGG
>JALRGF010000129.1 GCA_023253495.1 Verrucomicrobiales bacterium | reverse complement strand
CGCCACCAAAGTGGCGTCGCGGCCGCCGCACTCCATAAAAGCCCCCGCCCCAACGCAAAAACGGCCCCCGGTTTCCCGGGGGCCGTCTGAATCTGTCAGAGGATGATCCAGAATCCCGCTCAGCTCGGGGAATACGTCTTCTCTTCCTCGATCTTGAGCGGCTTGTAGCCGCCGATACCCTTGAAGTAGAGCATCAGGAGCAGGTAAATGACCGCCATGGCCGCCGGGATGAAGGCGTCCGCCTTCAGCGTCTTGCGGTCACCGACAATGCTGGCATCAGCCAGCGCCTTCTGATCGGCGGTCTTTTCCTTGGCGGTCTGCGCCTCGGACAGCTTGGTGCCGTCCAGACCGGTGACCTTGTCAAAGAACAGGAATCCGCTCTCCTTCGGGGCCTTGCTGGCTTCGTACAGCGGCGCATTGGTCTCCTTGAGGTGTTCCACGGTGAAACGATCCTTGGCGTAGCCGAGACCCGGTCCGCCGAGCAAGCCGGCCGACATCATCCCGATACCACCCATGATCGACATGGCGATGGCCCCGGTGCGCGGGAACCGGTCGCCCACCACCGCGAGCATCGTCGGCCAGAAGAACGTCTTGCCAACCGCGTACACGGAGAGAGCCACCAGTGCACCGACAAACGTGGTGATCCCGCTGACCATGTTGAGACCGATGACAGCGAGGACCGCGCAGATCAGAAGCAGCCCGATCGGGGAGATCTTCAGCTTGGTTTCGATGAAATGCCCGCAGAACCGCAGGGCGAACATGAGCAGCGAGGTGAAGACAAACAGGATTTTGCCCTGCGCCGGGGTCAGGATGTTGCCGGTGATGTTCTGGATCCAGCCGTCGGTGCCGAGCTCAACCGCACCCACCAGGGCGTGCGCAATGAAAAGAATGAAGAGCAGGATCGATCCAACCGAGAACTTCGTGATCACTCCCACGCCGGCCAGCAGCGCGAGTCCGATCACCCAGGACCAGACATTCGGCAGCTGCAGAGCGTTCTGGAAAAACAGCACCAGCAGATAACAGGCGACCGCGGAGCCGAGAATGCCGACTTCCTTCATCATGTCGCCCACGCTCAGCCCCTTGGCCGATGCCTCGGATTTCGGGAAATGCTGGCCCATGAACGCCAGGCCGTACAGCACGGTCGGGATCAGGAAGAGGCCGAGCTGGATCTTCCAGCTCACGCCGCTTTCGCCCAGCGTCCAGCCGATCAGACCGCCGATGACCAGACCGGCCGGCCACGAGGCGTGCAGGATGTTGAGGTAGTGAGTCCGGTTGTTCGGAAACAGGGTGGACACCAGCGGGTTGGCCACCGCCTCGAGCGTGCCGTTGGCCAGCGCGAAAACGAAGGTGCCCCAGTACAGGAAATTATACGCCGTTTCCTGCGCCTGCCCCTTGCTCGCCGCAAAGGTGATGAACGCGGACAGCACATGGAAGAGGAAGGCGGCAAACACCAGCTTGCCGTACCCCACCTTGTCCACCACCACCCCGCCAATGATGATGCCGAAACAGAAGCCGGTGAAACCGGCACCGCCGATCGCTCCGAGCTGCGCCCCGGTAAATCCGAAATCAGCCCCCCAGTTGGCAAGGATGCCGCCGCGGACGCCGAAGCCGATGCCGGCCGCCAGAATTGCAAGAAAGCCGGCCCAGAGGAGCCGTTTGGCATTGGGCGCAATGCCCTCGGTAAGGTCTGTACTCATGTGATCGGTCGGGGATGAGGATTGGTTTTAAGGCAGGAGTGGCGCGGATTATGCACGCCCGTCCCCCGACACCAAGGGAAAAATCACTCCCGCCTCACGCATCAGGCGCATTGCCCCCCCGCCCCGCCGGGAATCCCCCGAGGCGGCCGGTCCGCCACTTCGGCACAAAAAACAACAGCCAGCCGGCCAGCACCCCGCCCAGAAACCCGCCCAGATGCCCGGCTCCCGATACCTGCCCGGCCGGCAACAACGCCCCCAGCACCCCGGTATACAACACCCCGACCGCCACCGACACCACCACCCACCGCACACTGGGCTCGAGAAACCCGCGCACCAGCAGAAACCCCAGATACCCGTAAATCAGGCCGCTCGCTCCGAGATGCGGCCCGGGAGCCGCGCCGAAAAGCCACGTCGCCACCCCGGACACCAGAACGATCAACCCGCTCACCTTGAAAAACAGCTTCCGCCCGCCCAGCATCACCAGCCACCCCAGCAACACCAGCGGCACCGTGTTGTTCGCCAGATGCCCGAAGCCGTTGTGCACAAACGGCGCCCCGGCAATCCCGACCAGCCCCCACAGCGTGCGCGGCCGGATCCCCATCACGTCCAGCGACGCCCCGCCCTGCGACCGCATCCACAACTGGTCGCCAATTTCCACAAACCACAACCCCGCCACCAGCATCACCATGAGCCGGAAATGCCCCAGCACCTGCGCCGTGGTCTGCCGCGCCGTGTCGGTGAAATATCGGGTCAGGTTCACTGGGCAGGAACAAAAAAAGGAAAACCATCGGGTCGCGCCGCCACCCGGTCCACTTGTAGGCCGCAGACCATCCCGCCCGCCAGCGAAAAAGCGCCGCTACAACTCGCTGCTGTCGTCACGCTGCTGCAGCCGGATGACCTGCTTCTTGATGATCTCCAGCTCAACCGTCAATTGATGCGCCGCCTTCAGGATGACCGCCTGCACGGCCTCGTCCCCCAGCGCCCGCGCCGCCGGATGAATCTTCATCATCTCCAGCGATATCGTCTGGCAGCTGCTCTGAATCCGGGTCATCGCCTCGTCTCGCGTCATCCCGCATCATGATGAAGCCCCACGCCGGAATCAAGCCGGCCGTGCGCCGGCCGCGCCCCGGCCGCCGCGGGCAGCATTCCAAACTCACAGCAGGGCTGCGGCGCAGGGGATTGACAATGGTCCGATCGGGCGTTTCTGAGGCGGTGGCTGAAGGGCGATGAGGATTCCGATTGACTCCTGTAACGCTCTCAGCCTTCCCGCACAAAGAAGACGCGCAGCCGGACGAACGTGGAATCAACATCGGCCGGCACCGGAACCGACCACACCCGGCGGATCGGGGTCGCCATGAGCTCGACAGCCTCGCGGTTCAACGGCGACCAACCGGAGTCCGCGTCACTCATTTCGGGACTCAGCACGAGAAAGGAACCGACGGGCACAGGATCGGCCTGCGCCATCGGATTCAGGCGGGCCGCCACGAGGAGGCGGGCAGGCCGTTCCCCCTCGGCGGAAGCAAAGGCCACGTCGACCTGCGGCACGGACTCGGCCGCCCGGGGAGAAGTACCGAACGCCCACTCGGAATAGTTGTCGAATCCATCGCGGTCCGGATCCGCCACGACCCCGCTGGCCTCGGGATCCATTCCGCCGAAATGCCGCACCGCCCAGGCTTCGTAGCTCTCCGCCTCGCTGTCGGCGGCGAACGCAAAGTCCTCCGCGGCCGTCAGGGCCCCACTCCCCGGCTGGGGTGCCGAGGCTGCCACGATGTCGACAGCCGCCAGCGGAAGCCGCTGCCATTCCGGTCCGGTCTTCTCGCGAGGGAGCGGGCGGGCGGCGGGCGCCGGCGCGGAAAGCCCGGTGAGATCAAGACTTTCCACACCGTAGGCGTCGGCCGGCAGCCACGCCCGCGCCGTGACATCATCGAATACCAGGCCGGAATACTCCCAGACCGGAGCGGTCAGCGCCCGGCGCACCGGAGCCGCCGGAGCCGGCCCGGGCTCGGCAGGCACCATTTCGACCTGAGTGCCCTCGGCGGCAAACAGGTACCCGCCCCGGGCGGTGAGCGACGGCCAGCGCAGTCCCAGCATGTGCTCCGGCAGGGCTGACCACCGCCCGGTCGATTCGTCCCAGCGGACCGGCTTCAGCCGCGACCCCGCCTCTCCGTCCGGCGGTGGCACCACCGCAAAAAAGTGCTCCCCGGCCACCGCGGTCGGCCGCCACGCCGCCTGATCGATGCGGGTCGTGTCGAGCAGGAACGCCCGGGTGCCGTCAAACGCGAGCGCATCCACCAGCGCGGCCCCGGTCCACGACGGCCCGCCGTCCGCCTGGACCACGGTTTCTTCGCGTGCGGCAAAAAGCGCGATGCCCCCGGCGGTGGTGCGGTGCGCGCCGGTGACCATGGCCGGCACCGCGGCCGCCGGTCCGCGCCGCAGCCGGGCCGGATCGCTCAGATCGATTTCCTGCACCTGCGACGATTCCGCCCACCCGTCGCCGGCCGCAGCCGCAGCCCAGGCCGTCCACGAAACG
>JALRGF010000123.1 GCA_023253495.1 Verrucomicrobiales bacterium | reverse complement strand
GGCGGACGGGGCGCCGGGGGCGGAGGAGCGGGTGGTCGACCGGTTGCTGGCCTCGCCGCGGTTTGGCGAGCATTGGGCGCGGATGTGGCTGGACGTGGTACGGTACAGTGACAGCAACGGATTTGACTGGGATGAATTCCGCCCGCAGGCGTGGCGTTTCCGTGATTATGTGGTGCGGTCGTTCCATGCGGACAAGCCGTTCGACCGGTTTGTCATCGAGCAGTTGGCGGGCGACGAGCTGGTGGACGGGGTGCCGCGGGACGAGGCGGAGCGGGAGGCGTTGGTGGCCACCGGCTACCTGCGGATCGGGCCGCAGGACAATTCCGCGAAGCTTTTCAACGAGGACGATCGGGCGCGGCACGAGCTGCTCAGCGACCTGACCGAGACAACCGGTTCCGCCTTTCTGGCGATGACCCTGTCATGCTGCCGGTGTCACGATCACAAGACCGAGCCGCTGAGCCAGGCGGACCATTTCCGCTTCCGCGCGTTTTTTGAGACGGTCACGGCCGATGACGAACGTCCGCTGGATCTCGCTTCCGAGGAAGCGGCGATCCTCGCGGCGCAGGCGCGGGCCGACGAAGCGCTCCGGGGGCTGGAGGCGGAACGCGAGGCTCTGCTGGCGGCGGTCCGGGGGCGCCTGATGGCGGAAGGGGCCAAAGATCTGTCCGACGAGGCGACGCGCGCCGCCTTCACCGCAGAGGAATCTGCGCGGCACGCGGAGGTGGACCGGCGGATGCGGGAAACCGCGGCGGGAAGACCGCAGTTCACCCGCGGCCTGCTCATGACCGATGCGGCCGGGGCGCGGGAAGTGCCGGCCCAGTCACCGGTGCTGGTCGGTGGCGACCACCGGAAGCCAGGCCCGCCGGTGCCGGCCGGGTTTCCCGCGGTGCTGGATCCCGGGGCGGCCGCGCTGGTCACGCCGCCGAACCCGCGTACGTCCGGCCGCCGCCTCACCCTGGCGCGCTGGCTGACCAGCCCGGACAACCCGCTGACCGCGCGCGTCTACGTCAACCGCGTCTGGCAGGCGCTCTTCGGGCGCGGACTGGTGGCCACTCCGAATGATTTCGGCTTTTCCGGCGACCGGCCGTCGCATCCCGAGCTGCTCGACTGGCTGGCGGCGCGTTTTGTGGCTGACGGATGGTCGACCAAACGCCTCGTGCGGCTGCTGGTGACGAGCGCGACCTATCGCCAGGCGTCGGCCCATGCGGGGGCGGTGGCGGATGGGGAAGCTCCCCCGTTGTGGTCAGGCCATGCGTTGCGCCGGCTGAGCGCCGAGGCGTTGCGGGACGCGCAGCTGGCGGTGGCCGGGTTGCTCCTGCCGACGGCGGGCGGCCCGCCGGTGTGGCCCGAGCTGCCGCGGGAAGTGCTGACGGCGAATCCGGCGTTTCTGGATGACAATGAAACAAAAACCAAGGGATGGTATCCGTCACCGCCGGAAGCACAGCACGCCCGCAGCCTGTTTCTGGTGCAGAAACGCACGGTGCGGGTGCCGTTGATGGAGACTTTTGACCTTCCGGAAAATGCCACTTCCTGCGGCCGCCGCACCGTTTCCACGGTGGCTCCGCAGGCTCTGGCCCTGCTCAACGGACCGCTGACCCGGGAGGTGGCGGTGGCCCTGGCGCGCCGGATTGCCGAGGCCGCCGGTACGGACGCCGCGGCCCGCGTGGACGCCGGGTTCCGGCTGGCACTGCAGCGGCCGCCGGGCGACGAGGAGCGCACCCGGAGCATCGAATTCCTCAGCGAGCGCACGCTGGAGGAATTCGCGCGTGTTCTGATCAACCTGAACGAATTCGTCTACGTCGACTGATCCGAGCGATCGGCTCAGGCCAGCGCCAGCGGTCCGGAAGCCGAGTGGTCCGGGTGACCGAACGTCGGCAACGGGTGCCCGAAGGCATGAGCGATGCTGAGCCAGAGGCGGTTGTGGGGCACGTTGTCGAATTGCAGTGCCTGCCCCGTCTTGAAACCGAGACCGCCGCCGACGAGGCAGAACGGGATGTTGTCGAGGGTGTGGCTGTTGCCTTTGCCGAGCTCGTTGCACCACACGATGGTGGTGTTGTCGAGCAGGGTGCCCTCGCCGCCAGGTTCCGGAATGGCGTCCAGTTTGCGGGCGAGGTCAGCGAGCTGCTCGCAGAACCAGGTGTTGATTTTGACGAGGTCTTCCTGGGCCTTGAGGTTGTCATCCGGTTCGTGGGAGAGGCCGTGATGACCTTCGTCGACGCCGAGCCAGCGCATGCGGGCCTGGCCGACCGAGTTGGTGAACTGGAGCGAGGCGACGCGGGCGAAGCCGTTGGCGAACGCGTTGACAAGCAGGTCCGTCTGCATGGTGCTGATCTTCGGAATACCGTCGTTGTCGAGGGCGACCCCGGGTTCCAGCGCGGGCGGGGGGAAGAGCAGGCGGGTGGTGTCGGCGGATTTCAGGTCCGACTCCATTTCGCGGACAAACTGGGCGTGCTGGTCGAGCAGGGCGCGTTCCTCGGCCCCGAGGTGCGCGCCGACGAGACGCAGGTCGTCGCGCACCTCATCCAGCACGCTGCCAAGATGTTCCCGGTCCTTCATCTGACCGTAGAGCTTCTCGAAGACGGCGTAGGGGTCGCTGAGGGGGGCGAGCGGTTGGTTGGGGCCGCCGTAAACCTTGCGGGTCCATGGGTCGGCGCGGTTGGGCACGCCGACGCCGAGTTCGAGGGAGCCGAAGCGGGTGGCCGTGGCGGGATTCGACTGGAGGAAGTTTTTGATTTCCTGATCGATGGAAATGTTTTTCGCCCAGCCGGCGGGTTTGTCGCTGCCGCCTTGGATATTGCCGGGGAACAATTCGTGGGCGGTGAGCAGACAGGAAATACCGCGCATGTGGCCGTCGCCGTCGCCACGGATTTTATTGGAGACGCCCTTGAGGGTGAGCGTGCGGTTTTTGAATGGCTCGAGGGGCGCGAGGATGCGTTTGAACTGGAAGTCGGCCCCGGCCTGATCCGGCCAGAATTCCGGCGGGATGGTGCCATTGGGCGTGAACATGAAGATCAGGCGCTGCGGCCGCGTCGGCGCACTGCCCTGAGCGAGCGAGGGCAGGGACGGAAGGAACGGCAGGACGGCGGCAGAAAGGCCGAGGCGCTGGAGGAACTGGCGGCGGGTGGTGGTATGCATGGCGTCGTCGCGGTTTGAGCTAAATTACTCGGAAAGGTCGGGATGTCTCGTGATTCTTCACCGGCTGGCCTGTTTGGCGGACTGGCCGGCGCGCACCGCGACCAGGGCGGTGATCTCGGCGGCGAGCTGGCGGATGTGGTGGCCGGAGGCGAGGAACGAGGCATCCAGCTGGTCGAGGGTGTCGGGGCCGTAGGCGGCGGCCGGCTGTTTGACGAAGCTGTGGAAAAGCTGGCGGATGAACCCGCGGCGGGCGCTGGCGGCCGTGGCGGCGTGGGCGGCCACGTCACGCGGCCCGCGCAGCGGGATGGTTTCGCCTTCGGCAGTGTCGAAGCTGGACGCGGGGTCGACCGGTTTGTGGTTGTCGATGGTGCGGAAGCGTCCGACGGCGTCGAAGTGTTCCAGGCTGAAACCGAGCGGGTTGATGGTGACGTGGCAGGCCATGCAGGTTTCCTTGCTGGTGATGGCGGCCACTTTTTCGCGGGTCGTCAGGGTGGGGTCGAAATGCTCGTCTTCGAAGAGGATGGCCTGCGGCGGTGGCTTGAGGGCGCGGCCGAGGATCTGGCGGGTGAGGTAGACGCCGCGGTGGATGGGCGACGTCTCCTTGAAATAGGAATGGCTGGCGAGCACAAAAGGATGGGTGATGACGCCGGCACGCTGGTCGGCATTGAGCCGGACCGGAACGAATTCGTCGGAACCCGCGCCCGGTGCCGGCACGCCGTAAAAGGCGGCGAGGCGGTCGTTGAGCAGGAGATAATCGGCCTGCAGAAGGTCGCGGTAGTCGGCCTTTTCGTTCCAGACGACCTGGTCGACAAACAATTCCAGTGACCGCCGCATGTCGGCGACCAGAGTTTCGTCGAATCCCGGATAGGCCTCCCCGTCCTTGCGCAGATCACGGCCTTTGTCGAGGGCGAGCCAGACACGGAAGAACTCACCGAGCTTCGCTTTGGCGCGCGGGTCGTCCATGAGGCGCCGGGCCTGGGTGCGGACCTGATCCGGGGTCTGCAACTGGCCGCTGGCGGCGGCGTCGCGCAGGGCCGCGTCAGGCAGCGAGTCCCAGGCGTCAAGGGCGAGGCGTCCGGCCACCGCCCAGGCGTCGTCCGCGCGGCCGAGATCCGGATAGAGGAACCGCGGTGACTTGAGGATGAGGAGCACGCTGCGCTTGACGGCGAGATCGGGGGCCAGTCCGTCCGCGAAGCAGCGTTCGACGAAGAAACGGCGGTCGTCCTCGCTGAGCGGGCGGCGGAACGCGCGCTCGGCGAGGGTGGCGAGGAAGAGCCGGAGGTTTTCGAGGCGATCGGGGGCGTCATCGTCGGCACCGGAAAGACGGGGCAGGCGGGCGAGAATGAGGTTGGCCGCTTCAAGGGCGGCGCGGGTGGTGGCTTCGTGCCACGCCTTGTTCACAGCGGTGCCGCGTTCGTAGCCCTCGCTGGCGTCGTCGGCGGGGAAATCAGTGGAAACCACGGTGACGTGGCGGGCGGGGGCCGGCGAGAGGTAGGGCGCGGCGAGCACCTCCCAGGCGGCATCGGGCTGGCGCCACTCGAGTTTCACCGCGCCGCGGCGGTCCATGTACTTGAAATAATCAAGGCGGATCGGGTAGGCGCGCCCGCCGAGCAGAAAGACGCGGACGGTTTCCACGCGATCGGTATTTCCCGAGGCGACCCACGCATCGATCAGGGCCGGCATCCGCTGCGCCGCGCTGTCGTCGCGGCGGTTGCCGTCACCGGGCCGGAAGTCGCCATTGAGGTAAAACCGGGCGCCATTCGGAGTGGTGAGGCGGAATTCGTGCCATCCGGTGCGCGGCGCGAGCAGCGACCCCTGCCAGGCGATCGAGTACTGCTGCGGCGAGCATCCGAGCACAGGCGCTCCCTCGCCGAAATCAAACTCCAGCCGCCGATCCTCGCGGGCCGCAATCTGCCGGGCTTTTTTGTTCATGCCGTCGGACTCGTGATAAACAGCGTTCAGGCCGGTGGGCGGGCCGGGCGGCAACGGGGATTCAAAACTCCCGAGCAGGTCGGCCACCGACTCCCGGAACTGCCGGTTGGTCAGTCGCACCACCGCCAGTTCCGGCGGGTTGAGACGGGCGCGCGCGGCCGGCGAATAGAAGGCATCGTAAATATAAGCCGCCACCCGCTGCGATTCCTCGGCCCCGATCGCGTCCGGATTGTCTTCCGGCATGTTCCGGTCGATGTAGCGCGCCAGCGATTCCAGCGAGCGGTCGCCGGCCAGCATGTCATCGGCCTTGCCGGCCACACCCTCGCCGCTCGCACCATGGCATTCCAGACAATGCCTGGAATAGATCGCGGCGCCGTCGACGGCCGGCTCCGCAGTCGCCGCCACCAGCACCGGATCAGAGGAATCAGACGAAACGGGGGCAGCCGGTGCATCCGGACCCGGGCCTTCGCCAGCGGGCGTCACAACGGCTGCACCGGAACCGGGCACCGCAGCGGCCGGGCCCGGTTCCCCGGGCCCCGTATCCCGGGCCAAAGCCCCCGAAAATCCCATTCCCAGCCAGAGGCTCAGCCAGGCAGGCAGGACTCGATTCAACGACATCATTTGCTCCACATTAACCTCTTTTGCCCGGAGGGTAGCCTCAATGCAGCCTCGGGCATTGCCTGACAAGTGGCACGCCCCTGACTGACCCGGCGCACCGCAGTACAACTCAATGCATCGGACTCGCTTGACGAAGACATTGACCAGAGCGTATCGATCCCGATTTCTGACTCGGCCGTAATCGCGCCATCCCTATGCTCCCCGACTGCATCATTATCGGTACGATGAAAGGCGGCACCACCAGCCTGTATCACTACCTGGCCTCCCACCCGGACGTGGTGCCGTCGGCGATGAAGGAGACCGACTTTTTCCTTGGCAAACGCAACTTTTCCAAGGGCCTGGACTGGTACGAGTCTCAATTTCGCGGGCAGAGCACATACGCTTTCGAGGCGTCACCCAACTACACCAAGCGCCACCTCTTCCCCGGCGTGGCCGAGCGCATGCACAGCGTTCTACCCGCCGCCAAGCTCATTTACGTGCTGCGGGACCCCCTTCAGCGGGTGCTTTCCCACTACGTTCACAACTACGCCCATGGGCGGGAAAATCAGTCTCTGTCGGTGGCCCTGGCGGGGCCTGAGAACAACTATCTGTTGACCAGCCGGTATTTTTTCCAGCTGCAGGCGTTCTTGGATTACTACCCGGCGGAACAGATTTTGCTGATCGAATCGGAAGCGCTCAACCAGACTCCTGCGGCGGTGGTAGACCGGGTTTTCACCTTTCTGGGGATCTCCCCTGATTACGATAGCAGCCTGCTGGGCCGCCGGTTCCACGAGTCCAGCCTGAAGCGGCGGCAATCGCCCTTGGAGCGGTATTTGAGCGCTCGCACCACCAACCCCCTGCTCCATCGAGGTATCCAACGCCTCCTGAGGCCTCTGCGTCAGCCTGTTGAGCGCCCCACCCTGACGGATGATCTGCGAGATCGTCTGGTGGCCGCCCTGGCCCCCGACGTGGCCCAGTTGCGTCAGTTCTCACACCAACCCTTTGACAACTGGTCGCTGTAGTGAAACGGAGAGCAGGCGTGCTCAGCATGTGTGATTTTCAAAATCACACTGAAAAATGCAGGTCCCCTGCCAGTGCAGCGTGATTTCCAGCAGATCGCGCACTCCCCGTTAATACCCCGGCTCATGAACAGCAGCACCGCCACGCTGGCACCGCCACGGTGTTGATGGCGGAGTAAGCCTGCTGTCCGGTGGGCGATCTGGGGGACGGCGTATTTTTCCTACAGGAGGCGATTTTTTCAGCGTTCCGCTTTCGGGTCGAGGGCGTCGCGCAGGCCGTCGCCGAGGAAGTTGAAGGAAAAGAGGGTGGTGGAGAAGAGGAGGGCGGGGAAGACGAGCAGCCACGGGCTGGTTTCGAGGTTGTCGGCGCCTTCCTGGATGAGGGACCCCCAGCTGGCGAAGGGGGCTTGCACGCCGAGGCCGAGGAAGCTGAGCACGGCCTCGAGGAGCATGACGGCGGGGATGGTCAGGGTGCTGTAGACGATGACCGGGCCGAGGCAGTTGGGGACGAGGTGGCGGAGGATGATTTTCCATTTTGGCACGCCGAGGGCGAGGGCGGCGGCGACAAAGTCCTGCTGGCGGAGCGTCATGACCTGGGCGCGGACGACGCGGGCCATGGTCAGCCATTCGATGGCGCCGATGACCATGAAGAGGACGACCAGTTTGATCTGTCCTTCGCCGCCGAAGAGGTCGACCAGCCAGGCCATTTGCGGTGTTTTGAAGACCGGTTCGAGGACGACGATGAGGATGATGACGAGGATGATGAACGGCAGGGCGTAGAGGATTTCGACGATGCGCATCATGATGGCGTCGGTGCGGCCGCCGAGGAAACCGGCGGTGGCGCCGTAGGCCACGCCGATGATCAGGGAGACGAGGGTGGCGGTCAGGCCGACGGCCAGCGAGACCTGACCGCCGGTCAGGATACGGGTGAGCAGGTCGCGCCCGAGGGTGTCGGTGCCGAGCCAGTGAGCGGCCGAGGGGGCGGTGGCGCCGAGGGCGAGGTTCTGGTTTTCGATGGTGTGGCCGGTCAGGGCGGGGCCGAGCAGACAGGCGAGCCCGATGAGCACGAGCAGGGTGCCGCAGGCGACGGCGAGCCGGTTGCGGCGCAGCCGCCGCCAGGCTTCCCGCCACGGTGAGCGCAGGGCGTGGGACACGGAGGAGACGTCGGTCATGATTCGAGGCGCACGCGGGGGTTCATCCATGCCTGGATCAGGTCGACGACCACATTGGCGGCGACGAGCAGGGTGGCGTAAAAGACGGTGACGCCGAGCAGGAGAGTATAGTCGTTATTGCGGGCGGCGGAAACGAAGTGCTGGCCGAGGCCGGGGACCTGGAAAATATTTTCCACCACGAATGATCCGGTGATCATGCCGGCCATGGCCGGGCCGAGATAGGCGACGACCGGGGTCAGGCCGATTTTCAGGGCGTGGCGCAGCAGGATGCTTGATTCCGAGGCTCCCTTGGCGCGGGCGGTGCGGATGAAGTCGCGCGAGAGCACCTCGAGCATGCCGGCGCGCGTCATGCGGGCGATGTAGGCGGAGTAATACAGCCCGAGGGTGAGGGCGGGCAGCACGCGGTCGCTCCACCCGTACCATCCGGCGACGTTGAAGAGGTTGAGTTTCAGGCCGAGGCCGAGGGCGAGGAGCGGTCCCATGACGAAGGTGGGCAGGCAGATCCCGATCATCGAAAGCGCCATCGGCACCCAGTCGGCGGGCGAGTTGCGGCGGGCGGCGGCGATGATGCCGACGGGCAGGCCGACGGCCAGGGCGAACGCCATGCCGAGCAGGCCGAGCTGCAGAGAGATGGGAAACGCGCTGCCGATGATTTCGAGAACTGTCCAGCCCTCGTATTTGGTAGTCAGGCCGAGGTCACCGCGGAGCAGGTTGCCGAGGTAGCGGGCGTACTGCTCCGGGGCCGGGCGGTCGAGCCCGTAGGCGGCGAGCATTTGTTCGCGGATGTGCGGGGAGATGGCGCGTTCACTCTGGAACGGCCCGCCCGGTGCGGCCTGGATGATCCAGAAAGTGGCGGTGATGATCGCGAAGAGGGTGGCGATCGATTGCCAGAGACGGTGGCCGAGGAAGCGGATCATGGGGTGCGGGACGGGGCGGGGTCGAGCCGCAGCCCGATGTGTTTCCACGGGCGGCTGTCGAGCAGTTTCGGTTCCCATCCGGTGACCATCGGGGAGACGAGGTAGTTGCGGACGTAGACGTAGAGCGGGATGACCGGCAGGTCATCGAGGAAGAGGGATTCCGCCTGGCGGAGGACGGCGAAACGATCAGCGGTGTCGCGCACGGTGCGGGCCTTGGCGATGAGGGCGTCGAATTCGGGGCTCGCCCATCCGGTCATGTTGTTGCCGTTGCCGGTTGTCCACATGTCGAGGAAGGTCATCGGATCCGGGTAGTCGGCGGTCCAGGCGGCGCGGGAGACGTCGTAGTCGAGCCGCTGCTGGGCGTCGAGGTAGACGCCCCAGTCCTGGCTGTTCAGGCCAACCTCGATACCGAGGTTTTTTTTCCACATCTGCTGGATGGCTTCGGCGATGGTTTTGTGGGCTTCGCTGACGTTGAAGAGAATGTCGATGCGCTTGAAGGATGATGGGTCGGAGAAGCCGGCCTCGGCGAGCAGGCGGCGGGCTTCGGCGGGGTCGTATTTCACGGTGTCCGGCCCGGTGTATCCGGCGACTGGCGGGGTCAGGCTGAGGGCGGGGATCTGGCCGGCTTTGGTGATATTCCGGGTGATGGCCTCGCGGTCGATGGCCAGGGACAGGGCGTGGCGGACGCGTTTGTCGCGGAGTGGGCCGCGGGTCACGTTGAAACGGTAAAAGTAGACGGCGAGGTACGGGTTGTTGTAGTAGCTTTCCGGCTGCTGGTCGCGCCAGTATTCGATTTTGTTGAGCGGCACGGTTTCCGTGACGTGCAGTTGCCCGTCGCGGAACATGCGTTCCTCGGCGGGGATGTTGTCGATCGGGAGGAATCGGATCCCGTTGAGTTTGACGTTGGCGGCGTCCCAGTAATGCGGGTTGCGCTCCACCTCGATCATGTGTTTGAAGCGCCAGGTTTTGAGCTGGAACGGACCGTTGCCGACGAAGTGGCCCGGGTGGGTCCAGCGGCTGGCGCGGGTGTCGGCGCGTCCGTGTTTGAGGATGGTGGGCGGGTGGACCGGAAACCACGCGTAGTGGGTGAGCATGCTCGGGAAATATGGCGTCGGTCCGACGAGCGTGAGCTTCAGGGTGAGGTCATCGACGGCGCGGGCGCCGATGGATTCCGGGTCGGTGGACTTCCCTTGATTGAAGGCTTCGGCGCCCTTGAGCAGGTAGAGCATGGCGGCGTATTCCCCGCCGAGCGAGGGCGTGAGGATCCGGCGGTAGGCCCAGACGAAATCGTGAGCGGTGACGCGGTCGCCGTTGCTCCATTTTCCTTCCGGGCGGAGGTGGAACGTCCATTCGTCGAGCGTGTCGTTGGATTCCCAGCGGGCGGCGGCCCCGGGCACCACGTCCTCTCCCGAGGGCGCCTCGCTGGCAAGCCCCTCGATGAGCGACATGATGAGGTGGTGTTCGGTGACACCGGTGGCGATGTGAGGGTCGAGCGATTTCGGTTCGGTGCCGTTGCCGACGAGCAGGATGCCGTCGCGGGCGGCGCGGCGGGCGCGGGAGTCGTGGCGCTCGCAGGCAGGCGGGCTGAGCGCGGCGGCGGCCAGGCCGAGACAGGCGATGACGAAGGAAAAACGCATCAGACTGCATGCTGGGCGGCCCGGGCCGGAATGCATGGAGAAATTCTCGCGGTCATTCCTGATTGGTGATTATGATGCGGGATGAGATTTCCAGTTGTCGCCCTCGGTTGCAGCGCGGTTTCCGCCACCGCCATGGCGTTGGACGCGCCGGTGGCGGTTTTTGAGGCCCGGGTCATTGATGACGCCATCCGGATCGGATATGGCATTGCGGTGGCCGACATTGATGGCGACGGGCGCCCGGACGTCGTGGTGGCCGACAAGGCGGAAGTCGTGTGGTACCGGAATCCGATGTGGCGGAAGCATGTACTCGCGCGCCAGCTCACGTTGATGGACAATGTGTGTGTGGCGGCGCGCGACATCGATGGGGATGGCCGGGCGGAAGTGGCGGTCGGGGCGCAGTGGAATCCCGGGGAGACGGTGGATGAAGCGAAAAGCGGCGCGGTTTTCTATCTGCAGCGGCCGGCCGACGTCACCCAGCCGTGGACGCCGGTGAAGCTCACCCATGAACCCACGGTGCACCGGATGAAGTGGGTGCAGACCGGGCCGGAGTCATTCAAGCTGGTGGTCGTCCCGTTGCACGGCCGCGGCAATCACCCGGGAACCGGTGAAGGCGATCCGGTGCGGGTGCTGGCGTACGACGTGCCGGCCGACCGCGGGCAGGCCGCCGGGTGGACGACGAGTGTGGTCGACGCCACTCTCAACAAGACGCACAATTTCGAAGTCCGGCGGTCGCGGGCGGGAGTCGAGAGCGTCTGGATCGGCGGACGCCAGGGGGTGCGCATGGTGTCCTTCGTTGACGGTCGCTGGCAGGGGCAGACGCTGGAGCTGGCCGGCCTTGAGAAAGGAGTGGGCGAGATCCGGGCGGCGGGGAGCCGGATTCTGAGTGTGATCCAGCCGATGCACGGCCACGAAGTGGCCATTTACCATGATGATACCGGCCGGACCGTGCTGGATGACACTTTCAATCAGGGGCATGCCCTGATCTGTGAGCCGCTGCTCGGGCGCGGGTTTCCGGAGGTGGTGGCCGGCTGGCGCGAGCCGAATGCCGACGGGCGCGTCGGGGTGAAATTATTCGTCCGCGACGATGCCAGCGGCGAGGAGAAATGGACCGCGCATGACCTCGGGCCCGACGTGCCAATGGCCTGTGAGGACCTCGCGGCGGCTGATCTTGATGGCGACGGCAAGACCGATCTGATTGCCGCCGGGCGGTCGACGCACAACGTCGTTATCTACTGGAACCGGACGGATTTCGGCCCTCCGCCCAACGACAATCGGCCAGCCCTTCCGGAGCTGACCGATGACGAGAAGAGGAGGGTTGAGGAGCGGAAGCGCGAGCGCGGAACGTCTGGCGGCGAGGGCAAGTAGCCGGCGCGGGGAGGAAATGATTTCCAACCCGCCGCCGCGACCTGATCACTTCGGCAGGATGACCGAGTCGATGACGTGGATCACGCCATTGGTGCCGACGATGTCGGTCTTGACGACCTTGGCGCCGTCGACGGTCACACCACCGTCAGCCACCTTCACTTCGAACTCCTTGCCGTTGACCGTCTTCACCTTGCCGCTCTTGACATCAGCGGCCATGACCTTGGCGGCGACGACGTGGTACGTCAGGATGCCGGCGAGCTTCTCCTTGTTTTCGGGTTTCAGCAGGCTTTCCACGGTGCCGGCGGGCAGCTTGGCAAACGCATCATTGGTCGGCGCGAACACGGTGAACGGGCCCTTGCCCGAAAGTGTTTCGGCCAGACCGGCGGCCTTCACCGCGGCGACGAGGGTCGAGAAATCTTTGTTACCGGCAGCGATTTCGACGACGTTCTGCTTCGGCTCTTCGGCGAGCGCGGGCGAGACGAAGGCGAAGGCAGCGGCGGCCAGAGCGAGATATTTTTTCATGGTGGGTTGGGGTATGGGGTGGGTTTGGTTGGTTGGTTACCCTGAGCCCGCGAACATGCGGACATGGGACACACCATTAACGCGACCATCGTCCGTCCGGTTGCCGTCTATGCGATTCTCCGGCCCGTGGCGCCCACCAATGTGACGCCGCCCTTTCGCCCGACCCGGCTCAGGGACGTTCCCTATTCCCCCTGACACCGAAGAAACCGGATGCCGGCACTCGAAGATTTCTCAG
>JALRGF010000697.1 GCA_023253495.1 Verrucomicrobiales bacterium | reverse complement strand
TGGGTGAGCCGCGCCGTGTCGTCGCCCGGCATCGCGGCCACGCGGGCGCCGAGCGCCTGGGACGCTTCGACGAAGGCGGGGTCGTTGAGCAGGGTGAGCGACTGGAGCGGGGTGTTGGAAAAGTCGCGCCGGGCGACGCAGGCTTCGCCGCTCGGGGCGTCAAACACATTGGCAGCCGCGAACGGGGCACTGCGTTTGGCGAAGGTGTACAGCGCGCGGCGGTAGCGGTCCTCGCCCTGGCTGACGTCCCAGCCGGCACCGCCATAGGCGGTCTCGGTCACGCCGGCCGGCTGCGGCGGGCGGACCGGCGGCCCGAACATTTTCTCCGAGAGCAGCCCGCTGGCGCGCAGGGTGATGTCGCGCACCATTTCCGCCTCCACCCGGAACCTCGGGCCACGAGCCAGCAGGATGTTCTGCGGGTCGCGGGCGCGCAGGGCAGGCGTGAGCGTGGACGACTGGCGGTACGTCGCGCTGGTCACGATCAGCCGGTGCAGGCGCTTGAGCGACCATCCGTCGTCCATGAAATGAATGGCCAGCCAGTCGAGCAATTCCGGGTGCGACGGCGACTCCCCGCCGTACCCGAAATCGCCCAGGGTTTTGACCAGCCCCTGTCCGAAGAAGGCGGCCCACTGGCGGTTGACGGTCACGCGGGCGGTGAGCGGGTGGTCGCGGGAAACGAGCCACCGGGCGAATCCGAGCCGGTTGGCCGGGGCGTCCGGCGGCATCGGCGGCAGAAAGGCGGGCACGCCCGGGCTGACCGGTTCCTCCGGCTGCAGGTATTCGCCGCGGTGGTGGCGGCGGGTGACCCGCGGGTTGTCAGCCGGGCGTTCGCGCAGCACCAGAGTTTCCTGGCCGCGGGGCGGGCGCTGGAGCGCGCGGATCCGCTTGGCCTCAGCCGCCAGCTCGGGCGCCGCCAGCAGGAAGGCCTGTTCCAGACGGGCACGCTGGCCGGCCGTCCGCTCCGGTCCGGCCACCCGCAGGATGTCCTCGACCTCCGGATCGACCGCCATCGCCTCGGCTCCGCCGGGACGTGTGGTGAACGACACCCGGAAGCGCCCCAGCGAGGCGGAGTAGTGCCGCCCCGACTGAAAGCGCACGACCATCGACCCGCCCGGCCACGGTTTTTCCAGCACCAGCACGGCGGCATGGCGCTCGCCGGGTTGACCGCTGCCGTTCCATCCCGACTGCAGGTTGTCGTCAAACATCAGCGCGGCGTTGCCCGCGGTCGCCGAAGCGCGTGCCAGAGGCGCCGGCCCGCCCGGGCCCGAGACGGTGAGGTGGCCGACAAAGAAGTCGCCGCGCGGGCCTTCATAATACGCGATGCCCGGACCGTGCTCGGGCAGCCGCGCATCCGGCAGCGCCTCCAAACGCAATGCGGTCACCCCGGCCGGCACGTCGTCGTAGGCCAGTTCATAATGATCCTCCTTCGTGAAATCCCCCGAGGCGAACACGCTGCCGTCGTCCTGCCAGACGAGCTTCGGCGCATTGGATTTCATCGATGCCGGGCGCGGCGTGGCCCAGTCGGCGGCTTTCGGTTCGACCGTGGCCAGCCAGGCGGTCAACGCGTGCTCGAGCGACGCCCGGCGCTGCGCGGCCACGTCCGGTGCCGGGGCGGAGGGATTGTTTTCCGCGGGCGCGGGCACGCTGAGGCGCACGCGGCCGAGGGTGTGATGACCACCCTGATTTTGTTCGAGGGTCACCGTGATCCGGGAGCCGCCGGGGTGCGCGACGGATGAGGCCAGCAGGAAAACCGCGGACTTCGGCTGGTTGAGGGTGCTGTCGCCGTCATGCACCGCCCAGCCGGTGTCCGCGCGTCCGTCAAATGCCTGGGTGACCGGATAGCCGGGTTGTTCCGCATC
The DNA here is from genome assembly GCA_023253495.1 of Verrucomicrobiales bacterium. Taxonomy (GTDB): domain Bacteria; phylum Verrucomicrobiota; class Verrucomicrobiia; order Verrucomicrobiales; family V1-33; genus CAJBME01. The sequence continues at coordinate 8,294 of JALRGF010000697.1, read as the reverse complement.
GGCGGTGGCCGAGACGATGGTGACCGCTTGCGGCGCCGATGATCCGTCGAGCGGTTCCGCGGTGATCCGGATTTCATTGAGCACAAAATTCCCGTGGGCGACCCGGCCCGGCCCCTGTTTGGGCAGCGACGGGTCGGTCAGAGCTTCGAGTCGCAGCTGGGTGATTTCCGGGGCCGTCGATTCAATGACCACGGTGGTCGTCTCGGCCGGCGGTCCGGGCGCGGCGAAAAGCGCGGAGCCGTCTTCGAGCAGCTGCGGCGTTTCGCCGCTGGCCGTGGTGACGCGGGCCGGGCGCACCGGTTGCCAGGCCACCTCGCGGGGCCGCAGCGGCCACCGCTCGGGCAGCGCCGCGATGGCGCGCGCCACTTCCGCCTCGCGGGCGCGGCGTTGTCCTTCGTCTTCCAGGCTGCCGAGTTCATGGCTCGGTTCCTCGGCATTGTTGAGGAACGCCATGATTTTGTAATACTCGTCGTGCTGGATCGGATCGGACTTGTGGGTGTGGCACTGCGCGCAGCTCAGGGTGATCCCGAGCCACGCCGTGCCGGTCGTCGCCACGCGGTCGGTCATGGCATGAAACCGGAATTCCAGCGGGTCGATCCCGCCTTCTTCGTTGAGCATGGTGTTCCGGTGGAATCCGGTGGCCACCAGCTGGTCCTCGGTCGCACCGGGCAACAGGTCGCCGGCCAGCTGTTCGACCGTAAACCGGTCAAACGGCATGTCCGCATTCAGCGCACGGATAACCCAGTCGCGCCACGGCCAGATCGATCGCGGCCGGTCTTTTTCATAGCCGTTGGTGTCGGCATAGCGCGCCAGATCCAGCCACCGCCGCGCCCAACGCTCACCATACCGCGGCGAGGCGAGCAGGCGGTCGACAAGTTTTTCATACGCGTCGGGCGACGGGTCATTCAGAAACGCATCCGCCTCTTCGACCGTCGGCGGCAGGCCGGTCAGGTCGAGCGTCACCCGGCGCACCAGGGTGGCGCGGTCAGCTTCGGGCGATGGCGCCAGGCCCTCGGCTTCCAGGCGCGAAAGAACAAACCGGTCGATCGGCCCCCGCGGCCAGCCGGTCGCTTTGACTTCGGGCACCGGCGCCGCACGCGGCGGCACATACGCCCAGTGCGCCTCATAGCGTCCGCCATGGGCAATCCACCGCCGCAGCACGTCGACCTGTTCCGCGGCCATCGGGTGCTTGACCGACGGCGGCGGCATCACTTCATCAGGGTCCTCCGTAAGCAGGCGCCGGATCATCTCGCTGGCCTCCGGATCGCCAGGCACCACAGCGACAGCTCCCGACGACCCCGCGGCCACAGCCCCTTCAGGCGTGTCGAGCCGAAGGTCCCCTTTGCGGGCGTTTTCATCGGGGCCGTGGCACTTGAAGCAGTACGACGCCAGAATCGGCCGCACTTCACGAGCGAAATCAGGTGCCTCCTCACCACCACGCACCGGAGAAGCCAGCACCACCAGCGTGAGAGCCAGCAGCCTCAATGACCTCCGCGGGCTCAGCGGGCTGCCCAGCCTCCGCGTACTCCGCAAACTCCGCGGGATACCCGGACCCTGCGTACTCGGCGGACTCAGCGGGATACCCAGACCCTGCGTACTCCGCGGACTCAGCGGGATACCCAGCCTCCTCAGACTCTGCAGCCTCCGCGGGCTCCATGAACTCAGACCGGCGGCCGGTGTGCCGCGCATCAGGATCGTTTTCATCAGGCAAAAATGTCGTGAACCGGCTGGCCGTGTCCGTCCTCGGTGACGTAGAACGGTCGCCCTTCGACGGTGAACTCTGTCTTCGGGCTGATCCCCATGGCGGTCATCAGGGTGGCGTGCAGGTCGCGGATGGTGACCGGGTTTTCGATGGCGAGCAGCGGGCGCTCGTCGGCGGTGCGACCGTAGACAAAGCCTTTTTTCACGCCCCCGCCGAAGAGGACGACGCTGGTGCCGCCGGTGAAATGCCGGTGCAGTCCGTAGTGTTTCATTTCTTCCACACGATCGACCGGGAACGACGTCTGATCGGGCGCCTTTGAGCCCGGGCGGCCCTCGACCAGCGCGTCGCGGCTGAACTCGCTGGCAATGACCACCAGCGTGCGGTCGAGCAGGCCCCGCTCTTCAAGGTCACGGATGAGCCGCGCGATCGGGGCGTCGATCTCCCGGTGCAGGCGGGCCAGCGTGGCGTGGCCGTCGGCATGGGTGTCCCAGTGGAGGAAGGGCACGTATTCGGTGGTCACCTCGATGAAACGGGCGCCGGCCTCGACGAGACGCCGCGCGAGCAGGCAGCCGCGGCCGAAGCGGCCGGTGTCATAGGCGGCCAGCGTTTCTTTTGATTCCAGGGTGATGTCGAAGGCGTCGCGCTCTTTGGCGTTGAGCAGGCGGTAGGCATTTTCCATGCTGCGCAGCAGCGATTCCTGCTGGTGGTCGCTCATGAAGTCGCGCTGCGGGTTGCCGTCGACCAGCCGCCGGAAAAGCGCCTGGCGGTTGGAAAAGCGGCCGGCATCCATGCCCGGCGGCGGTTTGACCGACTGGGCCGCCTCCTCGGGGAACGGCAGATTCATCGGACCGAACTCGCTGCCGAAGAATCCGGCGGTGGTGAACGCCTTGAGTTCCTCGCTTTCGCCCACGCCCTCGAGGCGCTGGCCGATGTTGACGAAGGCGGGCACGACCGGGTTGCGCGGGCCGAGGACCCGGGCCATCCAGGCGCCGAGGTGCGGGCAGGCGACCGTCTGCGGCGGCACATAGCCGGTATGCCAGTGGTACTGGTGCCGCGAATGCAGGATGCTGCCGAGGTCCGGCTGCACGGCGGATCGGATGAGGGTGGCGCGGTCCATGACCTGCGCGATATTTTCGAGGCCCTGGCAGATGCGCACGCCGTCGACCGCGGTGTCGATCGCCGGAAAGGTGCTGAGCATCGTTTTCACTTCCAGGCCTTTCCGGAACGGCTCGTAGTGTTTCGGGTCAAAGGTGTCGGGCGCCGCCATGCCGCCGCCCATCCAGAGCAGGATGCAGGCGTCAGCGCGGGCGGCCGGCGCCGCCGCTCCCTCGGCGCCGAGCACGCGCCGCGGCTCACCGGCCGCCCAGGCGGCGGTGCCGGCAGCCGCCAGCTTGCGCAGAAAGTCCCGGCGGGCGATGGCCGGCGGTACAGTGGGGTCGAGTGGCGGGATCATGGATGTTTACAGTTATCGGACGAGTTGGAATTCCGGCGTCATGCAGAGCGCCCAGAGGACGTCTTCGACCGCCTGCGGCGCCACGGGGGCCTTGAGCGCGGGGGCGAGGACCGCGAGTTCCCCGGCGGTCGGCGGGCGGGACACGGCGGAAAGGTACAGGTGGCGGACGAGGGCGGCACCGTCGGGCCACGGGCGCGCGGCGAGTCGGGCGGCTCCCCGGGCCAGCGCCTCCGCGAGGATCCGGCCGTTGGAAAGGTCGATGGCCTCGAGGGTCGTCAGATCGTTCGGACGCATCGACACAATCTGTTCGCGGTTCGGCCGCCCCAGCGCGCGCATCAGCAGATCGCTGTTCATGAGGGCGGCTCGGACCATGCGGGTCTGGCCGTGCAGGGCGTCGGCCAGCATCGGAGGGGCCTGGGCGCCGACCGCCTGCGTCCACGCCTCCAGCGCCGGCACCACCGTGACCGGTCGGGCCGCCGCGCCGCCCGCGGCCGGCTCCCACGTCCACGCCGCGTCACTGACCACCGTCATCACCGAGCCATCGTCATGCCGCACCCGCGCCTCGAAAAAGACGCCGGCAGGATTCGGTCCGGCCCCGCCATTGCCAGCCTCGAGCACCAGCTCGTTGGCCCCCGGTCGCAGCGCCGGCCCGAGGTCGGCCAGCGTCACCTGTTCCCAGTTTTCCGAATGCGCCACCTCCACCCCGTTGACCCGCAACCGGAAATCATTGTCGGCGGTGACGGCGGCAAACGCGCGCGCCACCGGCCCGGCCACTTCAATCGTCCGCCGGAACACCAGCCGCTCGCCCGACGGCGGCGCCGCGCCGTCCCGCGCGGAATCGCCCCAGATCCACGTCGCGGTGAGCGGGTCGCCAGCCGTCGGATGGTTCCCGCCGCGCTTCACCGGGGCATCGAATTTCTTCGGCGCCGTGCCGGTGAGCTGCCAGATGGCGTCGACAAATTGTTCCGCGGTCAGGCGTTTGGCGCGCGGGCCGGCGAACCGGACCGCCGCTTCCTCGGCCGGGGTGGTGACGACCTGGGCGCGGCTCTGGTACGCCTGCGACGTGGCAATCAACGCGAGGGTGCGCTTGAGGTCATAGCCGTGGTCGACCAGGTCCTCAGCCAGATAATCCAGCAGGTCCGGATGCCACGGCTCGCTCTGCATGGCATCGACCGGATGCACGATCCCGCGCCCCATCAGTCGGTGCCAGAGACGGTTGACAATCGTCCGGGTAAACCGCCCGTTCTCGCGGTGCGTCATCAGGCCGGCCAGCTGCCGCAGCCGCTCCGGCTGCGGCGCCGCCGCATCGATCTGCCCAAGCTCGGGAAAGATCCAAGACGCCTGCGCCATCCGCCCGGTCCCTTTGTCGCAACGCGCAATCTCCAGGTCGCGCTCGGAAAAAATGGCGGCCAGTCCGTACGCTTCGTCGAGCTTCCAGCGGTCGACAAAGCTGTCGTGGCACGACGCGCATTTCATGTTCAGCCCGAGAAACGTCTGGGCCACACTCTGCGCAAACTGGATTTCCACCGTCTGCCCGGCGCTCACTTCGCCGCGCCACTTGATGCCGCCGATGAACCCGCGGCTCTCGTCCGTCGGCGGCGCGATCAGCTCGCGCGCCAGGCGGTCGTACGGCAGGTTGGTGCGCAGCGCGTCGTACAACCACGCGCTGATCTGGCGGCGACCGCCGTCAATGTACCCGGTGCCGGCATAGTCGTTGCGCAACAGGTCGTTCCAGAAGGTCAGCCAATGCTCGGCATAGGCCACGTCATCGCCCAGCAACGTCTCGACGAGCGCCGTGCGCTTGCCGGGCGTCGCATCCGCCAGATACGCTTCGACCGCCTCGGGCGCCGGCAGCAGCCCGGTCAAATCAAGCGACACGCGCCGCAGAAAGGTGGCGTCGTCCACCGGCTGCGGGCGCGACAGGCCGTGGGTCGCCTGATACGCGTCGATCAGGCGGTCGATCGGATGCTCGCGTCCGTCCACCGCCGCCGGCAATTCCGGCCGCCGCGGCTTCAACGGCGGTTCGTACGCCGGCCGCTGGAAGGCGAATCCGTCTGTCCACGCCGCCCCTTCGTCGATCCACGCCCGCAGCACAGCCACTTCCTCCGGCGTCAGCCGCTCCCCTTTCGGCGGCATCTGCTCGTCCGGGTCGGATGAGGTCACGACTTCGATCAATCGGCTGGCCGCCGCCTGGCCCGGCGTGACGACTTCCCCGTTCTCGCTGCCCTCCAGCAGCCCGGCCCGGTCATTCAAACTGAACCCCCCCTTTTTCGCCTCGCCAGCATGACACTCGACACAGTTTTTTTTCAGAATCGGCACCACCTGGTGGTCGAAATCCACCGCGCCCTCGACCCGCGCCGCCCCGCCAGCCGCCACCACACTGATCCACACCGCCCCCACCACGCCGCACCACCCCCGACGCCCCCCACTCACGGAGCCCGCCGCCCAGTCGTTTCCCGGTCGCTTCATCTGAACCATGTCACCACCCTAAGCCGCCGCCACCCCGCTGGCAAACCCCGCAGCACATTCGGGATTCCTCCCAGCCCAAACCCGCGCCCTCCCCTAGGTGGCGGCTGCGGCGACACCGCCCGCCCACGGGCCACGCCCCGCCGCCATCCGCCCGGGGCCACGCCCCGCCACCATCCGCCCGGGGCAACGCCCCGCCACCATCCCAGCCCGGGGCAACGCCCCGGGACAATGCCCCAAAAAACCTCAGGGCTGAAAGCCCGGCACCCTCGGCCTTACACTCCCTCCTGCGATCTGCGAGCAATCCGAAGAACCCCCGCCTGAAGCGCAGCTTGTCAATCGTCGCACACCGCTACTTCCTTGCATCGATGGATTTCACATGGGGATAGTTCAGGATCAGGTCATCGGCCGTGACCCAGGGGCACCCGAGTTCCCGGGCAGTGGACACCAGCATGCGGTCCGCAGGATCTTGGTGAAAATCACCCGGAAGTTGATAGCTGCCGATGGCGGCCGAATGACTGAATGGGGCATCCTGAAACCCGAGATGGTCTCTCGCGCCGGCAAGCCAATCCAGCAGGGATTTGCGAAGCACCAGCCTTGAGAGCGCCATCAAACGGGACAGTTCCAGGCTGGAGACCGGAGAAACCAGGAGCGTGTTGGAGGGATCAAGCAGCAGGTTCCGGCTCTGCGGACCAATCCGTTCATCGAAGGATTCCGCCCAAACGAGGACATGGGTGTCGAGCAGCAGGTTCCGGCTCCCAATCGTTCCCGAGGTCGGATTGAATCAGAACATCATCCGCAACCGGGCCCGCCACGGCATCTTTCTGGCCACCCAGCACGCGCCGGCGCTCCGCCGCGATCCCGATGACCTTCACCATCGGCTTGCCGCGCAACGTGATCAGTAATTCCTCATCGTTTTCCGCCGCTTCCTTGATCAACTGGATGCACTTGGCCTTGAACTCGGAAATGCCAATTTCCATAGGTTTGCAATCAACCAGTCACTCGACCCAGTCAAGTGCATGCGACACTCCCGGTGCCCGCCAAAACAAGGATTCTCCGGCCTGCCCCGTAGGCGTCCGGCCCAGGGGCCCCGCCGCGCCTGCCACCGTCCCACCAGGAGCACACCGCCGCCACAGCGTCCCACCAGGCCCCATGCGGATCCACCCGGCCATCAGCGCCCGCCCCAGCCGCAAGCCAGCAACGCCTCACGCCCACACCCTTTCAGCCCCCGCACCGCTCGCCTGCTGCCGACTCTCCGATGGAACCCTCCCCGCAAAACCGGAATCGGAAACCACGGATGACACGCATGGGCACGGATCAAACGTGTGGCCGCATCCATGGGAAAAGAAAAACGCTTCGGAATTCTGACCAACCCGCACTGGTTGGCCATAAGTGTCCCAAGGTAACGTCCCCGCTCCAGCCTTGACGAAGCCGCACTGGTTAGCAATAGATGTCTCCTATGAACGTCGCACTGACCCCCCATTGGGAAGGATTCATCCGCCAGTTGATCGAATCCGGGCGCTACAACAACGCGTCCGAGGTCGTCCGTGCCGCCCTGCGGAAGTTGCAGGAAACAGAGGGCGAGATTTTCCCGGCAGGGAGCCTCAAGCACCTCTACACCAAGGCCGGAAACGACGAGGAATCCAAGCTCGCCCGAAAACTCCGCGTCCCCACGCCCGCTGAAGTATGAAGCCGTGGGACATCTACACCTACGACTTTGGCGATGCCGGGCCACACCCGGCGGTCATCGTCTCGCACCCTGACCGGGTGGCCAAAGCCGAGTGGGTGAATGTCCTCTTCTGCACCACCCAGCGGGCCAACCGCCCGCCCAAAGAAACCGAGGTCCGCCTCAACGGATCCGATGGCCTCGACTGGGAAACCCTCTGCCGCTGCGACGCCCTCTGGCTCGTGGAAAAGAGCCGGCTTTCCAGAAAACGGGGATCCGTCGCCCCCATCCGCCGCCGCCAGATCGTGGACAAAATCAACGCCAGCATGGGGTGGAAACTGGTCTGAAACGGGCGTGCCTTCCCCGCTCACCGCCCACCCGGACACCAGCCGACGCGTCTCCTTCTCCGTGTCACGTTGGCTCATCCACCGGTGCCTGCCACTGACCGCCCGCTCGGTCAGTTTTGACCAATGGTGGTTGCGCGGACGGTTAGGATTGACGGCACCTTGGCCGGTCTTCAGGATCCGGTTTTATTCGAAGCTCCGCGAATACAACAGCAGATCACTTACAATGAAGACAGAAAACTGGATTACCGCATGGCGGAATATCCCCAATGAACTCCGGATGCTTTCGATTGGATTCGGAATACTTTTCTTCGGGACAGGCGCCGTCCAGCAGTACATCGGTATCTGGTTTGCGGAGCGGGGTGAACCGACGGCGGCACCCACAGGGCTTCTATTGCTCTACCTGGCGTTCCTCGCGGCCGGGACGACCACCTATCCTGTGATCGTCCGATTGGGTGAGCGCAACTGCCTTGTCATGGCGACGGCAGTCTACTCCGCGTTTATTGTCGCAATGATCACACTGCCGGCATGGGGATTCTACGTCGCAGCCCAACGGTGTCCAGAGACCGGAAAAAGTCAAGGTTCGGGTTGGTATCGTGGCGGCCTTGCTGCCTGATTTGCCAAGGGTTGCGAGGAGGGTATGGGTAGATGATTGAGGAGGTC
>JALRGF010000653.1 GCA_023253495.1 Verrucomicrobiales bacterium | reverse complement strand
TCTCCTCAACATTTATTTTAGACTTAGTGACTACCAATTTGCAACCGTGGCCATCATCATCGACCAATTTAAGATCTACTATAGCAGTGTCAGTTATACCATCAATATCGTTATATCTAATAGAACTAAGAGTGCAGAGTTCGTCAACCGTGGGGCCGGCCGGCTCGGGCGGCGGAGCAGGGGCGGCGGCCTTGGGTTTCGGCGTCACCCGACCGATGGACGGCAGCGGAGCCACCTCGGCATCATCAGACTTTTTGCGGACGCGCTTGGGCTTCTCGGCGAGCAGGTCAAGCGCACCGGTCTTTTCCTCCGGAGCGGAGGCGGGAGCGACGGCCGGGGGTGTCCCGGTGTCGGGGGTGCCCCCGGTTTTTGAGGTGCTGGATTTGGATGCCATTCGTAAAAGTGTCGGTTTTCATGGGCGGAGCCGGCTGGGGGTGGTCAACCCTGAGCGGGCGCTGCCTCGCGCTCGTTGATTTCTTTGGCCTTGGCGATGATCGCGGCCGCCTCCTCCTCGGAGACCTGCGCCGCCTCAGCCACGTCGGCGGGATCGACCTCGGCCAGCAGGTCGATGGAATTCAGGCCGCCCTCCATGAGTTTGGTGGCAATGGCGTCGTCCACACCGAGTTTGACCGCCATGTCGGCGGCCTCGCGGGCCACCTTGCCGACAAATTGTTCGTGGGCGGACTCGTCGCGTTCGACCTGCACGTCCCATCCCATGAGGCGGCTGGTCAGGCGGGCATTCTGGCCGCGGCGGCCGATGGCCTTGGACAATTCCTCCTCGTTGACCCGGACGGTGATGCGTTTGTTGGCCTCATCGACGGTGATTTTCGACTCGGCGATGACCGCGGGTTTGAGCGCCTCGCGGACAAACTCCTTGGGATTGTCGCTCCAGCGGATGATGTCGACCTTTTCGTTGTTCAGTTCGCGGACGATGTTCTTCACGCGGGCGCCCTTCAGGCCGACACACGCGCCCACCGGGTCCACCTTGCTGTCACCGGAATGAACCGCCACCTTGGTGCGGTAGCCGGCCTCGCGGGCGATCGCCCGGATCTGCACAGTGTGGTCGGCGATCTCGGTGACTTCACTTTCGAAGAGCCGCTTGACGAAATTCGGGTGGCTGCGGCTGAGGATGATTTCCGGCCCGCGCACACCATTCTCGACGGCCACGACATAGGCCCGCACGCGGTCGCCGATATTGTAATCCTCGGTCTGGACACGCTCCTTGGCCGGCATCAGGCCTTCAAATTTCCCGAGGTCGATGAGCACGTCCGATTTCTCAAACCGCCGGACCACCCCGGAAACGATCTCGCCGGCCCGGTCCTTGAATTCATCATACATCATCTCCTTTTCCGCCTGGCGCAGCGACTGCATCATCGCCTGCTTGGCCGTCTGGGCGGCAATGCGCCCGAAATCACGCGGAGTGACATCGATCTCCACTTCGTCTCCGGGCACCACATCGGCCTTGAGTTTCCGGGCCACCTCGACCGGCAGTTGTTCCCACTTGTTGTTCACGGTCTCGACGACCAGCGGTTTGGTGAAAACGCGCATGTCCCCCTTCACCGGATCGATGCTGACGCGCATCTCCCGGAGCGGACCCAGACGCTTTTTCGCGGCCGACAGAAGGGCGCGCTCGACGGCCTCGATGACCTTCTCACGGCTCATCCCTTTGTCTTTCTCGAAATAATCGAACAGTGCTGTCAGCTCGTTGGTCATGGCGTCGCGGGGGGAGTCTGGCGCCGGAGACAAAAAAAAGCGGGATTGCTCCCACTTTTCCCCGGGAGAACCGGACCGCGCACGGCCCTGCCTCCCCTGTCTCCAGCGAAGAGGCCAATATAAAGCACAGAGCGCCGGGCGACGCAAGCGAAACTCCGGACCCGGCCGACAGATGACTGCCGTCACGGCCAATGGTTTCCATCAAAACCGGGGACGGCACCATGACTCCACCCCCGCCGTTCCCGGAGCCGGTGTTCAATCTTTCTCCGGCAGCACGCGGGCCGGCTGGCGCACCACGCGATACGACCGGGCGCCCGGGATCGGCACGGAGCTGACCACGGCTTCGCCCAGCATGACCATGCTCGCCTGCCCGCCGGCGGCCAGGGCGTCGGCAATGGCAGAGCGGACGCGCGCGCTGGTCAACAGGCCCGACTGCTCGGCAAACTCCCGGGAAAGCGCGAGCAGGCGGTCAAGATCCACGTCGGGGATGTCCCGCAACCGGTCGAGGGCCGCACGCCCGGCCGCGTTGACCCGCGCCATGGTGGCTGCATCGCGGAGCACATCGCGGGTGGAAATCGGCCCGAAGATCCGGCACCAGACCGGGGTTTCACCGATCGGCAGCCATTCGACGTCCAGGGGCGCGCCGATCCTCGTCCGGACCATGAAGCCGCCGTTGCACTGGCCGCCGACGTCGCCGCGGCCGGTGGCCTGGTCGACTTCCGCCTCGTGGGCCACCAGCGCCAGGGCGCGCGGCTCCCGGTCCAGCGCAAAAAGTTCCCCGAGAGCATAGGCCGTGGCCAGGGCACTCGCCCCGCTCATGCCGAACCCGCAGCCGAATGGCAGGTCGGCGTGCAGCTCGACCCGCACCGGCGTCGGCGCGAGCCGCGCCACCACCTGGCGGACGGTGGGAAAATCCCAGGGGACGCCGTCGACCAGCAGGGACGATTGCGCAGCCACCGCTTCCGGATCAGGCGTTTCCGGCTTGGCTGCTTCCGGATCGCCCGGCGGAATTCCATCCAGCCGGCGGACGCGCGCCACCACCCCGGCTTCCAGGGTGAAACCGACCCCCAGCGACCCGCGGCCGTGCGACGCGGTGGCTTCGTAGGTCTCGAAAATCAGCGAGCCGTTGGCCGGCGCGAACGCCCGGGAGACGGCGCGCGGAATCTTGGGGTCAGGAATTGCCATCGTCAGGGGGCGTAAGCTATGGCAGGCTCCGCCGCATGTGCCACGATTTCCTGCCGCCGCCGCATGACGGACTCACCCCATGACCGACACCCACGAATTTGATTTCCTCGTGGTCGGCACCGGCATCGCCGGTCTGACCTTCGCGCTTGAGGCCGCGCGGCACGGGCGGGTGGCGGTCCTGGCCAAGGAGGCCGCGGAAGTGTCGAACACCGGGTGGGCCCAGGGCGGCGTCTCCTGCGTGCTCGATGCCGGAGATTCTTTTGAGCAGCATGTCGCCGACACCCTGGATGCCGGGGCCGGGCTCTGCGACGAACGCGCCGTGCGCGCCATCGTCAGCGAGGGGCCGGAACGCATGGCGGAACTCGTCCGCCGGGGGGTCCGGTTCAACGAAAAACCGGACACCGAGGGCGGCGGCTACGACCTCGGCATCGAGGGCGGTCACACCCGCCGCCGCATCCTCCACCAGGGGGACCAGACCGGCCTGGAAATCGCCACCCGGCTGCTGGCCGCCGCCCGCGCCGAACCGAACATCCGGTTCCACGAAAACTGCTATGCCATCGACCTGATCACCACCGGCAAACTCGGGTACGCCCAGGAAGACCGGTGCCTCGGGCTCTACGCGCTCGACCGCGCATCGGGCGAGGTGCTCACTTTCCGGTCCGACCGCGTGGTGCTCGCCACCGGCGGCAGCGGCCGCGTTTATCAGTACACCACCAACCCCGGGGTGGCCACCGGCGACGGCGTGGCCATGGCGTGGCGCGCCGGCGTCACCATCGCCAACATGGAATTCGTGCAGTTCCACCCGACCTGCCTCTTCCACCCCCGCAAACGGAGCTTTCTCATCAGCGAAGCCCTCCGCGGCGAGGGCGGCGTGCTCGTCGGCGCCGACGGTCACCCGTTCATGCACAAATACGACCGCCGCGAAAACCTCGCCCCGCGCGACATCGTCGCCCGCGCCATCGACCGCGAAATCAAAAAAACCGGCTCCCCATGCGTCTTTCTCGACATCACCGCCAAACCAAGGCCATGGCTCGAGGAACGCTTTCCCCACATCTTCCAGACTCTGCTCGGCCTCGGCATCGACATGTCCAAAGAGCCGATCCCCGTCGTGCCCGCCGCTCACTACCAGTGCGGCGGCGTCCTCACCGACCTCGACGGCGCCACCTCCCTGCGCGGGCTCTGGGCCATCGGTGAAGTCGCCTGCACCGGCCTGCACGGCGCCAACCGCCTCGCCAGCAACAGCCTGCTCGAAGGCGCCGTCATGGGCCACCGCGCCTGCGCCCACGTCCTCCGACAGGAACCGCTGCCGTCCCGCCGCCCGCGCGACTTCACCCTCAACCCGTGGATCCCGGGCGACGCCCAGGACGTCGACGAACTGGTCGTCATCTACCACAACTGGGACGAAATCCGCCGCCTCATGTGGGACTACGTCGGCATCGTCCGCACCGACAAACGCCTCCAGCGCGCCGCCACCCGCC
>JALRGF010000445.1 GCA_023253495.1 Verrucomicrobiales bacterium | reverse complement strand
CTGGTGCTGGTGCTGGTGCCGCTGGTGGGGGCGGGGGCGGTGAATCGTCTTCTGGGTCTGGATTTCCGGGATTTCCTGTGGGTGGGATTTCTGTTCGGGCTCGGGGTGTGGCGGGTGGGGGTCGGTTTGCGTGACCGGGGGGATCCGGGCCGGATCGGGGTGGCGGTTGGCCGGATGCTGGCGGGCATTGTGGTGGTGGACGGGATGTGGGTGGGGCAGGTGCGCGGCGAGTGGTTGCCGTTGTGGGTCGGGTTGTGGGGGGCGTGTCTGGTCTGGCAGCGGCGGGTGGCGGCGACCTGAAAGCGGTGGCGGGGGTGGCGGGAGCGGGGGGGCGCCTAGGGGACGCCATGGTGTCGCCCGCCTTGCAATCCGCGTGGAGGCATTAGGGTGGTGGTTTTCCGTCATCGTTTTTTCCGCGCTGTGGACGTTCTTTCCAAACCCATCACCCTCACTTTCCAGCACCGGGTTGTTTTCACCCGGCAGGCCTTTGCCTTGGAGAACCCCGCCTTGCTGGAGGTGCTTTCCGGCCGGGTGCTGGTTATGGTGGATGACGGGGTGGTGGCGGGGTGCCCCGCGCTTCCGGAGGCGGTGGCCGGGTGGATGGCGGGGCAGGGGGAGCGCGTCACGCTGGTCGGCGGGCGGGTCCTCGTCCTGCCGGGCGGCGAGAGCTGCAAAAACGATTGGGGGCAGGTGGAGGCCATTTGGGCGGAAATCAACCGGGTTGGGCTGGACCGCCACAGCACTGTGCTGGCGATCGGGGGCGGGGCGTTTCTGGATCTGGTCGGATTTGCCGCGGCGACGGCGCACCGCGGCATCCGGCTGGTGCGGATGCCGACGACCACGCTCAGCCAGGGCGATGGCGGGGTGGGTGTGAAGAACGGGGTGAATTATTTTTCGAAGAAGAACTGGATTGGCACCTTTGCCGTGCCGTGGGCGGTGGTGAATGACTCGGCTTTGCTGGACGGGTTGCCGGCGCGGGAAAAGCGGGCCGGTCTGATCGAGGGGGTGAAAGTGGCGCTGCTGCGCGACGCCGGCTTTTTTGCGGCCATCGAGGCGTCGGCCGACGCTCTGGCGGCGCTGGAACCGGCGGCGGTGGAGATGGTGGTGCGGCGCAGTGCGGAGCAGCATCTGGAGCATATTGCCGGCGGCGGGGATCCCTTTGAACTGGGGTCGGCGCGGCCGCTCGATTTCGGCCATTGGGTGGCCCACAAGATAGAGCCGTCATCGGGTTACCGGATCAACCATGGTGAGGCGGTGGCCATCGGCATGGCGGTTGATCTGGTGTATGCCCGGCGGCTCGGCCTGCTGGCGGCGGCGGACAGCGAGCGGATTCTGCGCTTGATTGAGCGGATCGGATTTGCCGTGCATGACGCGGAGCTGGAACGGGTTGATGAGCGTGGCGGGCGGGTGGTTCTGCGCGGGCTGGAGGAATTCCGCGAGCATCTGGGCGGCGAGCTGACGATCACCCTGGTGACGGGGATCGGGCGGAGGGTTGAGGTGCATGAGATGTCCGCGGAAACCGTCCGCGAGGCGATGGATGAACTCCGGTCGCGGCAAGCTGTTCCGGGAGTGATGCCGATGCCTTCCGCCGACCGCATTCCCGTGACCCATCCCGCCCGCCCCGCCCCGTGAGCCGCACCGTCATCCTCAATGTCGTCGGACTGACCCGCCGCTGCCTTGGCGCGGACATGCCGAACCTGGCCGCCTGGTTGCGGCGCAAGCAGGTTGTGCCGGTGGAGCCGCTGGTGCCGGCGGTCACCTGCACCATGCAGGCGGCTTACCTGACCGGCCGGACGCCGGCGCAGAGCGGGATTGTCGGCAACGGGTGGTACGACCGCACCCTGGCCGAGGTGCAGTTCTGGAAGCAGAGCAACCATCTGGTGAGCGGGGAGAAGCTCTGGGAAAAAGTCCGGCGCGACCACCCAGATTTCACCACGGCCAAGGTTTTCTGGTGGTATAACATGTATTCCACGGCCGACTATTCGCTCACGCCGAGGCCGATTTACCGGGCGGATGGCGGCAAGGTATTCGACATTTACACCGGTCCGGCGCACCTGCGTGAGGAGGTCAAGGCGGATCTCGGCGAGTTTCCCTTTCCGCAGTTCTGGGGGCCGATGGCCGGGGTGGAATCGACGCGCTGGATTGCGCGGTCCGCGATGTGGGTCGAGGAAAAACACTGGCCGAACCTGAGCCTGGTGTATCTGCCGCATCTTGATTATGATTTCCAGAGGTACGGGCCGGACGGGCCGGAGGCGGCGCGGGCGTTGCGGGAGCTGGACGGGCTGCTCGGTGAGATGATCGAGTTTTACCGGAGCCGGGCGGTCAAGGTGCTGGTGGTTTCCGAATACGGCATCACGCCGGTGGACCGTCCGGTCGCCCTTAATCGCGTGTTCCGCGAGCACGGGTGGATCGCGTGGCGCGATGAGCTGGGCACGGAGGTGCTGGATGCGGGGGCGAGCCGGGTCTTTGCGGTGGCGGACCATCAGGTGGCGCACGTGTATCTCAATGACCGGACGCTTCATGCCGAGGTGAAAGCGGTGCTGGAGAGCACGCCGGGAGTGGGCCAGGTGCTGGACGGGATGTGGCGCTCGCTCCACGGACTGGATCATGCGCGGGCCGGCGACCTCATTGCGGTGGCGGACGAGCGGAGCTGGTTCACCTACTACTGGTGGCTGGATGAGGCGAAGGCGCCGGACTATGCGCGTACGGTCGACATCCACCGCAAGCCCGGCTACGACCCGGTCGAATTGTTTCTCGATCCCGCGATCAGGAACCCGAAGCGCACGCTGGGGGTGAAGCTGCTGAAGAAAAAGCTCGGGTTCCGCGGCTTGTTTGATGTTATTCCGCTTGATGCCACGCTGGTCCGGGGGTCGCATGGCCGGGTGCCCGAGGATGCGGACGACTGGCCGGTGCTGGCGGGTGATTTTCCGCAGCTTGAGGCTGTTCCGCAGATCAGTGCGGTGCAGGTGCATGACGAGCTTCTCGGGGCCATCCGTCGGGGGATCGCGAAAGCGGGCGGGGCGGAGGAGTGAGCGTGCCGGCGGTCCGGCTGTGAAGGCGGAGCCGGTCCGGGGTGTGCCGCGGGCGACGGCGCCGGTGGTCCGCGGGCGACG
>JALRGF010000434.1 GCA_023253495.1 Verrucomicrobiales bacterium | reverse complement strand
ACGACGCCGGTGTGCCGCGCCACGCCGTGGTCCGCCGCGCCATCGCCCGCGATCAGCCGCTGCTTCTCGACGACCTCGAAATCGCCGACACCCCGTACCACCGGCTGCTCGCACGCCAGGAGGCGCTGGCCGGCTGAGGCGGGAACCACGGGCCATCCCGGTTTGCCGCCGTCGCTTTTCCGCTGTCGCGGAACGGACCGGCACCCGGACGCCTCCACCACGCCTCCACCCCGCCTCAACCCGCCTCACCCCGCCTCAGCTCCGCGAACCGGACCCGCCCCGCGCAGAGCGCCCGCCGGATGGGCCCGACGCGCGCCCACCGGCGATTTTCCTGGAAGCCGCCTTCTTGCCGGCCGCCCGCTCCCGCGCGGCCAGGGCGCGCCGGAGTTTCGGCCATTCCTCGCGGGCGACGATGTATCCGGCGCACTGGGCCGTGCCGCAGCGGCAGGGGTGGTCTTCCCAGGTGTCGAACGAAAACCCGTAGTTGAAGCCGAGTTCCTCCCCCTTGCGGATGTCGCGCGCGGCTTCGATGAACAACCGGTTGTCGTAGTTCCACGCCTCGCAGTTCGGGTCGCAGGAATGATTGATAAGCCGGGCATCGTTGTCGGGCTGGTCGCCATCAAGATCCCATTCGTCATCCAGGGTGAAAATATAAACCGAGGCGCCGCCGTCCCGGCGCGCCTTTTCCATGAGGGCCAGTCCGCGTCGTTCCGATTCCTCCTTGCTGATGAGCTCGCCCCGGTATTCGACGATGCGCTCGCCCTTGCGCAGATCGCGCGCCGCGAACACCCCCGTGCCATGGATCGGTGACCGCCGGATTTCATAGGCGGGGGCGGCGGCGGTCTTCAGCTTCGAGCGGGACATGACGGCGGTGTCATAGCGCAATCCCTTGCGGCCGCAATGGCATTTCCTAGGCTCGGTCCATGCCCAAAATCCACTTCGTGTTCCCCGATGGCACGGAAGCGCGCTTCTCCCTCGAGGGCGATTCGTTCACCGTCGGCCGCGACGCGAACAACGACATCGTCATCCCCGACCCCCGCGTCTCCTCACGCCACCTGATCCTCAAACGCTCCGCTTCGGGAAACTTCATCCTCAATGACCTCGGCGCCACCAACCCGACCCGCATCAACGGCCGCGTCTCCACCCTGGCGGAACTCAGTCACGGCGACACCCTGATGCTCGGCGACACCTACGCGCGCTACGAATCCCCTCCCCCGGCCGGCCCTCCTTCCCGCCGGTTCCCCGGCAGCGCTCTCCCCCGCGCCGGCACCTCCGGGGATCCGACGGCGGGCTCCGGGTGTTTTGCGCTTTTGCTGCTCTCCACGCTCACCCTCGCCCTCACCGGGGCCGCCTGGGCCATCCTCTGAAGAGCCACACCCGCGCCCGCTTCCGCAGACCGACTGCTGCCGGCCCATGCCAGAAAGGAAAGACCGCGGCGGTCAGACCCCGCTGCGACGGCGCCTTACCGCGGCCGCCAGCCGGTCGAGCACCCGGACCGTCGTTTCCCAGTCGATGCAGGAGTCCGTAATGCTCTGCCCGTACCGCGGGCATTGCCCGTCGCTGACCGACTGGCTGCCCTCGACCAGGTGGCTCTCCAGCATGACGCCGGCGACGGCCCGGGAGCCGTTCTCGATCTGGCGGGCGAGATCCTCGGCCACCCGCGGCTGGTTGCGGTGGTCCTTGCCGCTGTTGCCGTGGCTGCAGTCGACCATGACGTGCGGCGGCAATCCCGCCTTGACCAGCGCGGCCACCACCTCGGCCACGTCGGCCGCTTCATAGTTCGGACCTTTGCTCGACCCGCGCAGGATCACGTGACAGGCGTCGTTGCCCCGCGTCTTCACAATCGCCGAGACCCCGTCCTTGGTCACGGAAAGAAAATGATGAGGGTGCCGGGCCGCCCGCAGCGCATCGATGGCCACCCCGATACTCCCCGACGTCCCGTTCTTGAAACCTACCGGCATCGAGAGCCCGGAGGCCAGCTCGCGGTGGATCTGGCTCTCGGTGGTGCGCGCGCCGATGGCTCCCCACGACACCAGGTCGGCAATGTACTGGGGAATGATCGTGTCGAGAAACTCCGTTCCGGTCGGAAGCCCCAGCCGGGCGACCTCCAGCAGCAGCTCACGGGCCCAGCGCAGCCCGAGATTGATGTCATAGGTGCTGTCGAGCCTCGGGTCGTTGATCAGTCCTTTCCAGCCGACCGTCGTACGTGGTTTTTCAAAATAAACCCGCATCACCACCAGCAGGTCCTTGGCCAGCCCCGGCGCCACCTGCGCCAGCCGCCCCGCATACTCGAGCGCCGCCGCCCGGTCATGAATCGAACACGGTCCCACCACCACCACCAGGCGGTCGTCATCCCCCCGCAGAATCGCC
Source organism: Verrucomicrobiales bacterium (assembly GCA_023253495.1). GTDB lineage: Bacteria > Verrucomicrobiota > Verrucomicrobiia > Verrucomicrobiales > V1-33 > CAJBME01. The sequence goes on along the minus strand of JALRGF010000434.1, from coordinate 7,380 downwards.
CCCGCCGCCCGCCGCGCCTCCGCCACCCGCTCCTGCACCGCCGCCTCCGGAGGCAGCTCCGCAATCAGCAGCGAGGGCGCAATCAAAGGGCGGATCTCTTCGATCCTGACGTCGTCGGTGGTAATACGGTGGGACACGGGAACGGAATAAATACCCCGCGCGCAAGCCGCGGGCGATGAAACAACCAGAGTGAAATGAATTTACCTTCTGACAAGCCTGAAGGCGTGGGGCCGGTCGTGTGCCCGCGCGGAATGCCGGCGCCTCAAGGTTCACCAGGCCGTTCGCGACGGAGATACCGGGGGCGATCGCATCACCCGCCGCCGGATTCCTCGAGCGGCTGCGTGAGTCGCTCCCGGGCCGTCAGAATCTCGGGATCCCCATGCGTCACCAGGACCGTGTGCTCAAAATGGGCGCTCGCCTTGCCGTCAATGGTCACCGCCGTCCAGTTGTCGGCCAGGGTCCGGGTTTTGCCGCGGCCGGCGTTGATCATCGGTTCAATGGCCAGAATCATTCCGGCCTTCAATTTGGTGCGGATGCCGGGATCCGCCCAGTTCGGCACCTGCGGCTCCTCATGCAGACGGCGGCCGACGCCATGGCCGACAAACTGACGCACCACGCTGAAACCGCGGCGCGTCACCACCTTTTCCACCGCACCACACAGGTCGCGCAGACTGCCGTTGTGCCGGGCCAATGAAATGGCGGCATCCAGCGAATCCTCGGCCGCCTGCAACAGCCGCCACGTCTCCGCCGGGACCTCACCCACCGGAATGGTGAGCGCATTGTCGCCCACCCAGCCGTCCTGAAAGATGCCGACATCGATCTTCACGATGTCACCGTCCCGAAGGATGCGCGAGGCCCGGCCAATGCCATGGACCACTTCATCATTGAGCGAGATACAGATGGTGCCGGGGAAATTGCGGTACCCGAGAAAGGCGCTGGTGCATCCTCGCTCACGGATCAGCTCCGCCGCCCGACGGTCGATTTCCGCCGTGGAAATACCGGCCTTCACCTCCGCGGCGGTCAGGCGAAGCACCTCGGCGGCCGTCCGCCCGGCACGGCGCATGGCCTCGACCTCTTTTCCCTGACGCAAGTGGATCACGAGGAATCAAAGGTGGTCGCAGCGGATCAGGGAAAGGCGCTCCAGGGAGCCGCGTTGCCGGATCCGTTGGCGGTCATTTGCCGACGCCGCTGAAGGCGAAGACGGCGGCCCCGATCACAATGATGGCACACACCACCATCAGCCAGGTCAGATTGGCGCCCGCGAGGCCACCGGTAGAGGCCCCCTGGCGCTCGAAGCGCCCGCGGATCCGGCCTTTCCGCAGGAATCCGTCATAATGCTTCTTGAGCAGGTGGGTCTCAATCTGGCGCATCATGTCCAGCAGCACCCCGACCAGAATCAACAGACTGGTGCCACCGAAGAATTGCGAGACCGTGGGGGTCACTCCGGCCCAGGTCGAAATGATCGTGGGCAGGATCGCGATGATGACCAGAAAGATCGCCCCGGCAAAGGTGAGCCGGCTCATCGTGTAATCCAGAAAATCCGCCGTCGGCTTGCCCGGACGCACCCCCGGGATGTAACCGCCGTTCTTTTTCAGGTCCTCGGCGATCTGCGTCGGCTGAAACATCGTGGCCACCCAGAAATAGCTGAAGAAGAAAATGAGCAGCGCATCCAGCACGTAATACCAGACGCTGGTGCCCGAAAACATGTTTTGCAATTTGGCCCCCCAGGCACTGGCGCCGAGCAGACTGGACGCTATCCAAGTCGGAAAAAGGATGATCGCCTGGGCAAAAATGATCGGCATGACGCCGGCATAATTGATCTTCAGGGGCAGGTAGGTCGATTGTCCGCCGACCACTTTCCGGCCCATCTGGCGCTTCGCGTACTGGATGCTCACCCGACGCGCCGCCTGGGTGATGGCGACCACACCGGCGATGACCGCCAGCAGCAGGGCGAGAAGCATGACCAGACCAAGGGCCTTCAGGGAGGTGTCCTGGTCACCCGTGATATACGTCTTCCAAACCTGCACCAACGCACCAGGCAGGGCGGTCAGGATGTTCGCGGAAATGATCAACGACATGCCATTGCCGACACCGCGCTCGGTGATCTGATCGCCCATCCACATCAGGAGCATGGAACCCGCCGTCATGGTCAGCACCGCGATGATGTGGAATTGGAGGCCGGGATAAGGGATGAGAACATTCCGGGTGCGCTCGAGAAACTCGCCGAGCTGCGGCAGGAGAATGTTCTGCGCCGGATTGATCAACCCGCCGACCATCATCCACCCCTGAACCAGACACAGGGCGATGGCGGCATACCGGGTATATTGAGTGATACGCTGGCGCCCGCCTTCCTCCTTGGCCAGTTTGCCCAGCCGCGGAACCACCGCCGTCAGCAGCTGCATCATGATGCTGGCGCTGATGTAGGGCATGATACCCAGAGCAAAGAGAGCGCATTTGGCAATGCCTCCACCGGAAAAAACGTTGAGCAACTGGGCAAAGGCCGCTCCCCCGCCCTCTCCCTTCATGGCCTGCTCCTTGCTGTACTCAATCCAGTCGTGCACGACCACCGGGTCCACCCCGGGCAGCGGGATATGCGCCCCAATCTGCACCACCACCAGCATGAGCAGCGTGAAGAGAATCCGCCGGCGGAGTTCGGGGATCTTGAAAGAATTGGCGAAGGCCGAGATCATGGGTCGCGTAAGGCGGGGTCAGCCGGGGGGTGCGGGCCGCCCGCTCAGGAAGCGGACGGGACAGTCACCGAACCGCCGGCTTTTTCAATTTTTTCCCGGGCCGACGCGCTCACCGCCGCCACCGAGACCTTGAACGCCTTGCTCAGCGCTCCCTGACCGAGGATCTTGACCCCGTCACAGCGACCGCGCAGCACTCCGGCTTCCCGCAACGATTGCTCGGAAATCTCAGCCCCGGCCTCAAAGCGGGCCTCCAGAGTGGCCACGTTGATCACGGCGTGGTTGGTCGCGAAGCGCGCATTGTTGAATCCCTTGCCCGGGATACGACGGAACAGCGGCATCTGGCCCCCTTCGAAACCAAGCCGGATCGCCGCGCCCGCGCGCGCCTTCTGTCCCTTGTGGCCGCGACCGGATGTCTTGCCATGGCCGGAACTTTCCCCGCAGCCCAGACGCTTGCGACGGTGTTTGGCCCCGGGGCGGGGTGCGAGTTCATGAAGTCTCATAGAAAAATCGATGGATGTGGGAAAGTATCAGAGGCCGGGACCTGCGGCCCGGCCAAACGCCTCAGAGCGCCTTTTGCTCCGGCAGCTTTTTGCCCCGGGCCTTGTAGATCACGTCGCGATGGCGCAACTTGACCAGGGCGGCCAGGGTGGCCTTGACCACATTGGCGTGGTTCTTCGATCCGAGGCTCTTGGCGAGTACGTCCTTGACGCCGGCCGCTTCGAGCACCGCACGCACCCCGCCGCCGGCAATGATCCCGGTACCCGGACTCGCCGGCTTCAGCAGGACTTTGCCCCCACCGAACTCGCCGTACGTCTCATGCGGAATGGTATGCTCCCGGATGGCCACCGCCTGCAGCTCCTTCTTCGCCGCCTCCGTCGCCTTCTTGATGGCGTCCGAAACCTCGTTGGCCTTGCCGAAGCCGAAGCCGACCCGACCCGAACGGTCGCCCGACACCACCAGCGCGCTGAAGCTGAAACGCCGACCGCCCTTGACCACCTTGGCACAGCGGTTGATGAAGACGACCTTGTCCGAAAATTGCGGGCCGTCTCCCGGCTCGGCACTGCGCTCGGGTTCGCGGGAATTCCGTTGGTTTCTCATGCTCAAAAAGGGAAAGATCTGAAAATACTAAAACTTGAGACCGGCCGAACGCGCCGCATCCGCAAGAGCCTTGACCTTGCCATGGAAGGTGAACCCTCCCCGGTCGAAGACGACAGCCTCGACATTCTTCGCCCGGGCCCGCTCCGCAATCAAGGAGCCGATTTTGGTGGCGGCGGCGACGTTGGCGCCCTTCGCCGGAGCGTCCTTCTCGATCGTGGAGGCCGCGGCGAGAGTGACGCCCCGGGTATCGTCGATCACCTGGGCATAGACATGCTGGCCGGAGAAGTGGACGGCGAGACGCGGACGCTCGGCGGTCCCGGAAAGTTTCCGGCGGACCCGGCGATGCACCACGCGGTGCGCTGCTTTGCGGATATACTGTGGCATGGACGGCTTCGGTAAATGGGTTATTGAACGCTCTTGCCGGCCTTGCGGCGGACCTGCTCGCCGGCGTAACGGATGCCTTTGCCCTTGTAGGGTTCCGGCGGATAGTATCCGCGCACATCGGCGGCAAACTGACCCACCAGCTGGCGGTCAATCCCTTCGACACGGATCTTGGTGTTGTCGGTCACGGTGACCTTCAGGGACGCGGGAATCGGATGCAATACCGGATGGCTTTTCCCGACACTCAGGTCCAGATGAGCCCCCTTGACGGCGGCCCGGAAACCGGTCCCCTGGATCTCCAGGTCCTTGGCGAATCCTTCGCTGACGCCGCGGATCAGGTTGTTGATGATCGCCCGCGAGGTCCCGTGCAGGGCACGGGAACGTCGGTCGTCAGCCGTGCGCAGGACCGCGACCTCCGTCGGCCGGACCTCCACACTGACGCCGTTCGGCAGATTCCACTCGAGTTTGCCCTTAGGTCCTTCGACGGTCACCTGACCGGCGGCGCCCGCTTTCACGGATACTTTGGACGGCAGAACAATGGCCTTGTTACCAACTCGTGACATGATGCAATGGGGTGATGGCGGTTACCAGACTTCGGCGAGATACTCACCGCCGACATTGGCGCGGCGGGCCTTGGCTCCGGAGAGAACACCCTTGGGGGTGGAAAGAATGGCAATACCGAATCCCTTGATGACCTTGGGCACATCCTGGGAGCCGACGTAGCGGCGGCGGCCGGGCTTGCTGACCCGGCGGAGATCGGTGAGCGCGGCGGTTTTGCCCTCGAACCGGTTGGTGACAATCAGCCGCGGGTGGCCTTCGACGGTGGCCACTTCATAGTTCCAGATAAACCCTTCCTCCTTGAGGATACGGGCGATGTCAGCCTTGATGCGGGAATAAGGCGCATCAAAAGTCTCCTTGCGCGCGCGCACGGAATTCTTGAGGCGGGCGAGGAAGTCGGCAATGGGGTCGGTCAAAGTGGCCATGACGGAAATGGGAAAGAACGCAGATCAGGCGGCCTGCTGGGATGAGGGGGACGAGGGGGTCTCGTTCGGGTTGCGCCGGAACGGCATGCCGAGGGCGCGCAGCAACTCGCGAGCTTCGTCATCGGTGCGGGCACTGGTGACAATGCAGATGTCGAAACCGAGGTTTCGCTTGATCTTGTCCAGCTCGATCTCGGGAAAAATCGTGTGATCTTTGATGCCGAGAGTGTAGTTGCCCCGGCCGTCAAAGGCCCGGGTCGCCACCCCGCGGAAGTCGCGGATGACCGGAATGGCCAGCTTGATGAGACGCTCCAGAAATTCGTACATCTGCCGTCCGCGCAACGTCACCTTGACGCCAACCGGCTCGCCGGCGCGCAGCTTGAAGTTCGAAATGGCGAGCTTGGCCTTCGTGATGACCGGTTTCTGACCGGTAATCTTGGCAAGGTCGGCCGCGGCGTCCTCGACGGCCACCTTGCGGTCAGCCTCCTTGCCCACGGAGCAATTGATAACCACCTTCTCGATCCGAGGGATCTGATGAACATTCTTCACACCCAGCTTCTCGCGAAGGGCGGGAACAGCGTGCTCCTGATAATATTTCTTGAGTGCAGGCATGGCGGACAATGGGTGTTACTTCTTCTGGCTTTTGCTCTTGCTCTTGGCGCTGGCAGGCTTGGCCGCTTCCTCCTCGACGAGGCGGACATTGGAAATGTGGATCGGGCCTTCCCTTTCGATGATGCCGCCCTCCGGCGACTGCTGGGTCTTGCGCTGGTGCTTTTTGATCATGCGCAGCCCTTCAACGATCACCTGGTTCTTCGCGGGAAACACCGCGAGCACGCGGCCCCGTCGCTGACTGGCCGGCAGCTTTGTCTTGACGGCGGGCAGGCTGGGATCGGAAGGCTGCTGGTAAGCGTAGAGCTGACCGCCGGAAATCACTTCGACAAGATCGCCCTTGCGGACGTGGGTTTTGATGCGGCTCATGGCGTTAGAGGACCTCCGGGGCGAGAGACACGATCTTCATGAAATTCTTCTCCCGCAACTCGCGGGCGACCGGACCAAAAATACGGGTGCCTTTCGGATTCTGGTCCTTCTTCTCGATGATGACCACGGCGTTGTGGTCGAACCGCAGATACGATCCGTCCGCCCGCCGCACCGGCTGGCGGGTGCGGACCACGACCGCGGTCACCACATCACCCTTTTTCACGCTGCCCGTCGGCGACGCTTCGCGGACGTTGCAGGTGATGATGTCGCCGACGTGGGCGAAGCGGGTCGGTTTGCCGATGACGCCGATCATCTTGGCCATTTTGGCCCCGGTGTTGTCGGCCACCACCAGGCGGCTGCGCATTTGAATCATGAATGGTTCCTCCTAAAGGGTTGAAAATCGGGAAGGGGCGGAGCGCCGCGGAATTAATGGGCCAGAACCTCGACGAGGCGCCAGCGTTTGAGTTTGCTCATCGGCCGCGTTTCCATGATGCGCACGCGCTGTCCCTCCTTGGCCTCCCCCTTTTCATCATGGGCGTAAAATTTGGTGGTCCGCTTGATGATCTTCTTGAATTGCGGATGGGGGACGCGGCGGACCACCTCGACCACGATGGTCTTGTCCATTTTGGCGGACACGACCTGGCCGACGCGGGTCTTGCGCAGACCGCGTTCGGGAGCTGGGGTGGCGGCGGGGCTTGATTCACTCATGGCGGAAACAGATGGAAACGGGGATTAATGGGCGGCAGCCGCCAGACGGTGCTGGGAAAGCAGGGTCTGCACGCGGGCGATGGCCTTGCGGACGAGGGTGATGCGGGCGGGGTTGTCGAGCTGCCCGCTGGCCTTCTGGATGCGCAGATTCATCATTTCCTGGCGGAGTTCGGCTTCGCGGCGGGCGAGCTCCTCCACGGAAAGGGACTTGAGTTCCTTGATTTTCATCGTCAGTAAGGAGTGGATTGGGCTCAGTGGGCGTCGCGGGCGAGGAACCGGCAGCGCAGGCCGAGTTTGGCCGAGGCCAGGCGGAAGGCCTCTTTCGCCACCGATTCGGTGGCTCCGCCGATTTCAAATAGCACGAGCCCTGGCCGCACCACGGCCACCCAGAACTCGGGTGCGCCCTTGCCCTTACCCATCCGGGTCTCCGGCGGACGCTTGGTGATCGGCTTGTGAGGGAAGATGCGGATCCAGACCTTGCCTTTACGCTTGAGGGCGCGGTTGATGGCCACGCGGCACGCCTCAATCTGCTGGCTGGTGATCCA
>JALRGF010000418.1 GCA_023253495.1 Verrucomicrobiales bacterium | reverse complement strand
TGGCCGGGCACCAGGGCTTTTTCTACCACGTCCTCGACATGCAGACCGGACACCGGTTCGGCCCGCGGGTGGAGCTTTCGACCATCGACAGCGCCCTGCTGCTGGCTGGCCTGCTGTGCGCGCAGCAGTACTTTGACCGCGAGGATCCACTTGAGTCTGAAATCCGCCAGCTCGCCCAACGGGTGTACGAGCGCATGAACTGGCGCTGGGTGGAGCGCCGCCCCGGACTGGTGTGCATGGGCTGGAACCCCGAGTCGGGCTTTGACAGCTTCATCGACTACCACGGATATGACGAAGCCATGTTGATGGTGCTGCTGGCCATCGGGTCACCCACCCACCCGCTCGGAGCCGATGCCTGGACAGCCTTCACCCGCACCTACGACCGCACCTGGGGGCCTTTCATGGGCCATGAGCATCTGGGCGGCGCACCGCTGTTCTGGCACCAGTATTCGCACGTCTGGGTCGACTTCAAAGGCATCCAGGACGACTTCATGCGCCGGCACCAGCTGGACTATTTTGAAAACAGCCGCCGGGCCACGCTCTCCCAACAGGCTTACGCGGTCACCAATCCGCGCGGCTGGAACGGATACGACGCCCACCACTGGGGGCTGACCGCCTGCGACGGACCCGGCATGATCAAGGGCCCCGATCACCGGGGCCGCACCGTTCAGTTCTTCGACTACCGCGCCCGTGGCGCCGGCCTTCGAGACACCCAGGACGATGGCACCATCGCCCCGACAGCGGCCCTTTCCTCACTGCCCTTTGCCCCCGAGATCGTCCTGCCCACCCTGCGCGCCATGCTCGCCAGCCATGGACAACACATTTACGGTCGTTACGGATTCCTCGACAGCTACAACACCAGCTTCCGTGCCTGGGGAGCCAGACTCTCGGACGGTCGGGAAGTGCCCGGCTGGGGCTGGGTCGCCACCGACCATCTGGGTATCGACCAAGGACCGATCGTGGCCATGATCGCCAATCACCACGATGGCCTGATCTGGAAAACCATGCGCCGCCTGCCAGCCCTGCGCCGCGGCCTGCTCAAGGCCGGTTTTGGCGGCGGCTGGCTCGAGGCCGAGGACACAGGAAAGTCCCGGAAATGAATCGGCGGCGGCGGCGCGGAGAGAGTTCCCTGGATCGCCGGTCCAATCATCCCCAAGGCACCGCGAGCCACAGCGAGGGCTTCTCCGGGGCGGTGCTTTCAACGCGGTGTCGGGTGGGCGGGGGAAGGTGGAGGCAATCTCCGGGCTTCAGGACCACCTCGCGGATCTCTCCGCTGACCGCATCCTCGCAGCGCAGCACGGCCGCACCGGAAAGAAGGACAACCCACTCATTTTCCGGCGGAAGGGAGCCCGGGCCATCGGCCGCGCCAGGACTGGATTTTTCGCCCTCAAAACGGAAGGTCGCCGTCCTCAGACTCCGGCGCCGGTTCACCGGTGTGGCGCTTTTTGTTCCGCGTCGATTCCCGCTTTTCCTTCCTCCTTCTGGCCCGCTCCATGACATCTCTGACTCCGGGGTCCTTCCACGCACCGTTGTCGGTGATGCCCGGCAGCGGCGGCGAGGACGCCTGGCGTCTCGCGGGGACCGGCTCTTCGCCATCACGCTTCCCCGGCCATCGTCTGGTGGGCAGTTCCATCGCCTGAGCCTGTTCGCCGATGGCTTTTTCATCGGCCAGCTCCCATGAGCCGGCCAGGTAGCCGAAGAACGGATGCATGCCGGCAAAGTGAAAGAGAATCCGGGGTCCCAGCAGCGGATGGTTGGGGACATTCAGTTCCCCCGGCAGGACCAGCGGTCGGTTCATCGGCACCATGGCCACGACGCGTCCCAGCGAATCCGTGGTCGGCTGCAGCACTTCAATCACGCCGGACTTCCTCGCCAAGGCCTCGGCATCGCTCATTTCCACCGGTGGCACATAGATGCGGGAACCGAAACCGGCAATCACCGAGGCGGTGTCCTCACGATACACCGCCGCCAGCTGCGCCTCGCATTGCGCGGCCGCCATCACCGAGACGTTCGATTTGCGGAACGTGGCGGTCAGCCGGCTGCCGAGGTCGGGAATGCGTCCCGCCGCCGGCAGTTCGTCGATGAAGAGGAACAATTGCCGCGGGAGTTGCGCGTCTTTCGCCTTGCGGGACGTCTCGATGATCCACGAAAACAGGTTCTGGAAGATCAGGCTGATCAGCCCGGCGAGTTTGGGCACCTTTTCCTCATCCACCGAAATGATCAGAACGCCGGGCTTCTGGAGCAGCAGGCGGTCAAAGTCGAGTTCATCGCCGGCCGTCGCCTGACACACCTCTTCATCATCCCAGGGATCAAGGATGTTGGACATCTGCGTCAGCGTGGTCTGGGAGTTGCGGTTATCGCTCACCAACTCCTCGGCAAAACGCTCCAGACCGCCGAGACCCGTCAGCTTGGCCAGTTCCAGCAGCCTCCTCCCGCCGCCGTCGATGGCCTCCTTCACTTCGGCCAGGGTGGCGCGTCCACCGCGGATCTTCTGCAGCGCCAGGATCACCAGAGTGATCATGGCCACGGCGTGCTGGATGAAATACAGCCCGTCACCGGACTGCCGGTCCTGCGCGACCACCAGCTGGCTCAACACCCTCGCCACGTCCTTGGCCTGCGTTTTGCGCGTGACGCCGCACAACGGGTTCCTGCGGTGGGTGCAGGCGGAAACATCACCGGGATTGAATTCCGCCACCGACGCCTCCGCCCCCCGGTAGCGGGCGGTGGCGGCCAGCGCATGACGCCGGCTTCCGGGCTGCACCGCGAAGACGACCACCGAGGCCTCGGGCTGCCGCAAGGCCGCGGCAACACTGCGTTCCACCAGGCGCTTGGTCTTTCCCGAACCCGGAAGCCCCAGAACCAGCGCGGAACGCCGGTTGATGTCGCCCGGGATAACCAGATTCTGGGTGGGGAGGGCTTTCAGACGCGAGCCGTCCGCACTCGCCTCGACCAGCGCGGTGAACCCCGGAAGCACCAGGGAATGATCCCGGAAGACAAGCGACACCGATGGGTTGCCCCGGCCCAGCAGCGGAGCGATATCCTCCTCGCGGGCGAGTCGGATGGCCTCGTTGGAGCCCGGGGACCGCGCCACCCGCGTCGGCAGCCCATCCGGAAAACGCGGATCCCAATCGGATGCAAAATCAGCGGCGGGTGGCGGCGTCCGCCTTGGTCCGGGAATGAGCCGGGCCGGTTCGAGGCCTTCCACGGCGGCAACCGTGAGGCGGAGCTCCCCGACTGCCTCGGCAGGATCAGCCAGCGCCGGCAGCACCGCCTCCACCGCCTCACGCACCACGGCATCCAGGTCGTCCATCATTCCCCCGCGCTTCACGGCCGCAAGGGCCATGGCCTTGATCACCGCTTCATCGGCCTTCAGTGATATTCCCAGCTCCCGGCACCACATTCGCAGCTGGTGCATGGGCGAGACCGGTGCGTCCTCCCGGAGCAGCTTCTCAAAGTCATCCGGCAGCATCGGCAACAGCCAGGCCTGACTCGGAAACGCGCTGCGAAGGCCCTGCATCAGTTCATCGAAGGCGGCACTCTGCCTCCAGGCCACCGTCGGATCGGCAGCCCCCGGGATCAGGGTGAGCACTCCGGCTCCCGGTCCAGCAGGGCACCCGGCCATACCATCGGCAGCTCCCGGGTGCCGGACCGGCTCCGGCACCGCGACCACCCCCACCCAGAAGACCTGAAGCGGCGAAAGGTGCACCACCGAGCCACGATGCATCAGCGCCAGCGTTTCGCTGCTGACCAGCGCCGCCGCAAGCTGAGCCGCACCCTGAACACTGAGGCGCTCCAGTCCCTTCAAGAGCACCATGCCCGGCAACCCATCCTGAAGCGCCTCCACACGCCGCTTCATGAGATTCGCAAGGATGCTTTCCATGCTCAGACCGGCCGCTACATCCACCTCCAGAAATGGCATCCGGTATTCCGATACCAGCGCTTCCAACATGCGGCGGGGCGTGTGGCCGGGGCGGCTGGCGACCAGCAGGACCGGCTGCGGAGAGAGCAAGCCGCGGGCGGGGCCGGAGCGACGCAACAGGCAGAACTGCTTTTCGATTTCATGCGCCGCCTGGTGCTGGCAGGGGGCTGACTCAAGGAGGATCCGGGAAACCCGACGGGGCGAACCCATCGGCGATGGCTGATTATGCGGGGTGTGCATGGCAGGGGATAAGGACAATGGTTTTCCGCGTCCGATGTCACGGCAGCGGTCCCCTTCCATCCGGCATGTCCCGGGCCCGCTAAATCCCGGTTGCCCCCGGTCTGAACTTCCAAAATGAATCTCGATTTTGACGATCTTTCCGGTTGAATACTCGCATGCCAACCAGCCAGGCCCTGCCCAACAGCGAGTTTTTCAGGAAATACCTGATACGGAACCACCTCAATCAGAAGGCTCTGGCCGGCCATCTCAATGTGGCCAGCGGCACGGCCGGCAAACTGCTCGCCGGCCACAAAGTCAGCCGGAAAATCATCGCCAGCGTCGCTCAGACTCTCCGTCTCCCGATCTCCTCGCTCATCGTCATGCCCGGCGAGTTCATCCTGCCGGACGATCCGGCATTCTACGAATCCTTGAAATTCGGGTAC
>JALRGF010000389.1 GCA_023253495.1 Verrucomicrobiales bacterium | reverse complement strand
CCACCCCGGCGAGCAGGGCGATGATGGCGACCACGACGAGGAGTTCCACCAAGGTGAAGCCGGAGCGCCGGTGATGGAGGGGAAGCGGGGATGTTTTCATCGGATGCGTGAGTGCTTGGTTTTAGAGCGAGCGTGTTTTTTCGACGAGAAGCGGAAATTTTCCAGCGGACAAGGTCAGTCTAGGGGAAATTCCTAAAACGGACAAACAAAAAATGTAGCTATAATGTCAATACATGCTCCGCCCCCCGGGTTGTATGGCGCGGGCGGTGGCTGGTCAGGGTGCCTGCCGTTTGAGCCGGAAGAACCCGCGGAGGAGGTCGAGTGATTCGGGGGCCATGATTTCCGGGGTGAGCTGGCAGTGGTGGTTGAGGTTCGGGTGCTGGAGCAGGTTGATCAGTCCGCCGGCGCCGCCGGCTTTCGGGTCGCGGCACCCGAAGATGACGCGGCGGATGCGGGCGTGCACGAGGGCGCCGGCGCACATCGGGCATGGTTCTTTGGTGACGTAGAGGTCGCAGTCGGTGAGCCGCCAGTCGCCGACGGCGGAAAACGCCTGGGAGAGGGCGAGCATTTCGGCGTGGGCGGTGGCGTCGCGGAGCAGTTCGACCTGATTGAACGCGCGGGCGATGATGGACCCGTCGCGGACGATGACGGCGCCGACGGGCACCTCGTCGGCCTCGAAGGCGCGGGTCGCCTGGCGGAGGGCCTGCGACATGAAAAAGCGATCGCTGCCGAGGTCGATCACGGGATCCGGGGGCGTCATCGCGGTGACGGTACGCGGGATCGGGCGGGCGGAAGGATTTTCCGGGGGGCGGCTCATTTGCCTTCGGCGGCCCAGGCTTTCATCATGCGGATATTGTCCCGGAGGCGATCGGCGATGGCCGGCACCTCGCGGAGGTAGACGTCCATTTCGCTGTCGTAGCGGCTTTCCGGTTCCGGGCCCGGATCGCGGGTGGCCGAGCGCCAGGCGTCGAGTCGCTGGCGGTGGTCGGCCAGGGTGTTTTGATATGCCGGGTCGGCGGCGAGGTTGGTCAGCTGCCAGCGATCGGTCTGGTACTCGTACAGTTCCTCGGCCGGTCGGGACGGGCTGAAGAGGAGGCGCTCGGCGACGGGGTCGAGGGTGCCGGCGCGGCGGCGGGCGTGGAGTGTTTCGAGGATCGATTTGCGGTCCTTGTAGGCATTCGGTTGAAGGAGCGGGCGGTGCGGGTGGCCGTTGCGGATGTAAAGGAACCGGTCGGTGCGCACGCTGCGGAGGTGGTCGACGGTTTCGTCGCAGCGGTCGCGGGCGGCGAAAACGGCGTCGCGCGGACGGTAGCCGGCGGCAAGGATCGGTTGTGCCTGCATGGCGGGCGGGTGGGGCAGTCCGGCGCCGGCGAGGGTGAGGGCGGCAACGTCGATGTGTTCGACGAGGTCGTGGCGGACGGATCCGGCGGGCACGCCCGGGCCCCGGATGATGAGCGGGATATGCGTGCCTTCGTCGTAGAGGAATTGTTTCCCCCGGGCATGGCTGATGCCGTTGTCGGTGAGGAAGACGATGAGGGTGTCGTCGAGGAGGTTTTCTGATTCCAGGCGGGCGAGGACACGGCCGACGTGGGCGTCGGTGAAGCGGACCGAGTCGAGGTACGCGGCCCAGTCGCGGAGGAGCACCGGATCAGACGGGTAGCAGGGCGGGAGCCGGACCGACGCCGGGCTGGTGGCGGACCCGAGTTCGCGGGTGGCGCGGGCGGCGAGGGCGGCGGCGCTGGCATCAGTGCCTCCGCGCAGCTTGCCGCCGGGCAGCTGGACCTGCATGAAAAACGGCTGACCGGAGGTGCGGCCGGCCCAGTCGTCGCCGTCGTACATCGCCGGGTCCCAATCGAAGTTGTAGTCGGTTTTGCCGAGCCGGCGGGCGGATCCGGGTTCGGGGGCGAGGCCGTCGCCGATACAGGTGAAGTACCCGGCTTCGCGGAGCCGTGCGGGCACCGGGACCACGCCGTCGGGCAGGCGGATTTTTTCAGTGCCGCGGCCGCTGCGGTGGTGGTGGGCGCCGAGGGTCGTCTGGTAAAAGCCGGTGATCAGGGCGGAGCGGCAGGGCGAGCAGACCGGGGCGGTGACGTAAGCGCGCGAGAAGCGCGTCCCTTCGCGGGCGAGGCGGTCGATGTGCGGTGTGGTGATGGCAGTTTCGCCGTAACACGAGAGGTGCGGCGACATGTCATCGACGACGATCCAGACGATGTGCGGACGGGAGGGGCGGGTGGAGGCGGGATCGGCGGAGGCGGTCGCGGAGGCGGTCGCGGTGGCAAGTACGGAGAGCGTGTTGAGCGCGGCGAGGGCGAGGTGGGCGAGGTGGGCGATGCGGGCGATGCGGGCGATGCGGGCGTGGACGAGCAGGAGCTGGGGGTGTCCGGGCGCGGGTGCTGGAAAATCGCAGTGATGCGTAGCCGGAGGGTGGGAGATGGGCATGGCGTGGCGGGGTGAATGGATCGGAGATGTGATGCGGCTTATTCGGTCCACGCCGCGCCTTTTTTGTAGGATTCGAGGCGCGGGGTGATTTCGGTGATGAGGGATGAGGCGCCGGTGGCGTGGGCGAGGGTGATGGCGGCGGTCGCGGTGGCGGTGGCGGCGGCGAAGTCGCCGGTGGCAGCCTGGGCGGCGGCGAGCGTGTTGAGGACGATGGGTGACTGGCCGCGGGTTGTTTGGTTGAGTTTGGTGGCGAGGGTGAGGGCGCGGGGCGGGTTGCGGAGTGCTTTGTTTCCGGTGGTGGCGAGCAGCCACGCCAGATTGTTGGCGCTTTCGAGCAGGGCGGGGTCGAGTTTCAGAGCGGTGGCGTATCCTTCGAGGGCGCGGGCGGGGTCGCCGGTGAACTGATGGGCGACGGCGAGGTTGAAGGTGGTTTCGGCGGAGCCGGGGGCGGCGGCCAGACTGGCGGCGAAGGCGTCGCGGGCGCGCGCGTGCTCGCCGAGCGCCTGCCAGACTTTGCCGAGCTGGTTCTGAAAGGGGGCGGGGGACGGAGCGAGGGTGGCGGCGCGGGCAAATGCCTTGCCGGCGTCCTCCGGTCGTTGTGCCTTCCAGAGGGAGGCGCCGAGGGCGAGGTGGAGAGCCGGGTCATCAGGGGAAAGGGCGATGGCCTGGGTCCAGGCGGCGGCGGCGGCGGCCGCCTCTCCGGCCTCGTCCTCGAGGTTGGCGAGCTGTCGGAGCCACGAACCGCGGGTGGCGGCATTCTCACCGCTTCCGCCGTCGAGCAGGCGTCGGAGTTCCGAACGGGCGTCGTCCAGATAACCGCCGTCGCGCAGCGCCCGGATGAGGCCGCCGGAGTCCGGCGGAAACAACGAGCGCGCACTGCGCCCGGGAAACGGAAAGACCGTGGCCTCGGGGTCGGCCGGCGGGGTGGTGGCGAACGCGGCGTCCCGGAGCAGTGTGTCGATCTCCACCGGGCCATGGTAGATGACCGCCAGGCGGCCTTCGGGGTCGAGCAGGTACGCGCTCGGCAGCGGGAGCGCCTGTTCCGGATACAGGGCCCGGGCTTCCACGGTGGCGAGCGTGCGCACGGTGGCGGGCGCAGCAAAACCGGCGTCGAAGGGCCATGGGTGGGAAGCCAGCGCCCGGCGGACGTCTTCCACCGCAGCCGGTTCCGGATCCGCCTTGGCGGTGTCGACGGCGAGCGCAAGCAGACGCACGCCGGCCAGTTCGCGGGAGCGGGCGGCCAGCAATTTCATTTCGCGGGCGCAGCGCGGGCACCAGCTGGCCCAGAAAAGGACGAGGACCGGCCGGGTGGTGGCAATTTTTCCGGCGGCGTCCTTTCCGGCGGATCCTTCGAGTACGGTCTTGTCGCCCTGCAGCGTGAAGTATTCGAGCGGGCCGACCGGCAGGCGGTTGACCAGCGGGGCGCGCACCGTTTCCGGGGGTTCGGGGACGGCGGCCGGACCGGCCGCGAGGGTGAGCTGCGGGCGGTCGCGTTTGACCGGTGCCCCGCCCTCGGCGAGGTGCCAGTGGTGGCCGGGCTCGAGGCCGGTAACAACCTGGGTGGGTGGACCGGGCGCCGGCCAGCGGACCACGGCGCCGATGATGGTTTCGTCCTCGCGGAAGCCGAAGTGCAGTGTCTTCGGGGTCTGGCTGAGAAAGCTGTCTCCGGCGCGCACGCGGCGCCAGAGCGTGCGTTCGGTGCCGTCGGTCGCGCGCAGGGTGAGCTCGACGCGGGCGCCGACAGCGTCGCGGTTGGCGGCGCGTCCCTCGAGGGTCAGGGCGATCCACCGGCTCCCGGCGACCACGTCGTTGCGCAGGAAGCGCAGGCGCGGTCCGGTGCGGTTGGCGTACCACAGATCCAGATCGCCATCGCGGTCCCAGTCGACGGGAATGACGGCGCGGGAATCGTCGATCTGGTCAAGGTGCAGGGCGCCGCTGGCGGTGGCAAACGAGACCTCGGGCGTGCCGAGGTTGACGAAGGCGGCATTGCGCTCGCGGCCGCTGAACGATTTCCCCTGGGCGATCAGAGCGCCCAGGGCGTCCCAGTTGCGGGTGTATTCACCGGGAACGGTTTCGGCAGCGGATTCCGGACTGTGCGCCACGACCTGGCGCCAATAGAAGCTTCACAAGTCACCGGGGTCCGTCTGGGTGATGTACCCGTTGGCGACGAGCAGGTCGTCGC
>JALRGF010000282.1 GCA_023253495.1 Verrucomicrobiales bacterium | reverse complement strand
CTGTCCAAGTATACAGAGTCCAGCGGCGCCGACGACACCCCCCCGGGAAGTACACAGAGTACCTGTCCAAGTATACAGAGTACCTGTCCAGCGGCGCCGGCGACACCCCCCTGGGGTCGTTCAGAACGCTGTCCCGTTGGAGTACTCACTCGGGTCGGAACCGGCGGGGTATGAAGGTGCGGGGGTGTACAGGGTACCTGTCCACATGAACTCTCCGGACAGTTTACCTCTCCTCAGTGGAGATTCGAACAAATCGGAGCACCGAACGACATACCTGTATGGCAGGGTGATTTCTGCGATGCGGACCGGGATGTCGTGCCGGACTGCCATCCCGCGGCCGGGGGGGCGGCCAGGACGACCTGAGGGTGGTTGGAGGAAGGGGATGGCTCTGCTCCCGGTTCACGGCCAGTCGTAATCGACCACCAGGAGGCGGTGGTCGCTGGGAGGCGAGGCGTCGGTCCGGGAGGCGCGGGGTCGGAGTTCCGGGGTGGCCCAGAGGTGGTCGATGCGCACGATCGGCCAGTCGCTGCGGAACGTATTTCCCCAGCCGAGACCGGCCTCGGCAAAGGCGTCGCGGAACCGCGGTCGCAGCGCGCGGAAGGTGCGGTCGCCGGCGGGCGCATTGAAGTCGCCGCCCATCAGGCACGGCCGGTGGCCGGCGGCGGCACTGAACGAGCCGAGGATGACGTCGGCGACGTAGAGGCGGTGGCGCCGATGGTTTTCGGCATGGGCGCACCAGACGCGTTTTTTCCAAAGGCGCAGGTCCGTGACGTGACCCTGAAGGTGGACGCTGGCGACCTCGAGCTGCCGGCCGTCGGGCCGGGTGAGGGTCGCCTGGACAAATTGCTGGATTTGGCCGGGTTCGGACCGTGTGGTTGCGGTGAGCTGACCGCGGGCGAGGATGACGGTATCGTAGCCGAACACCATGCTGGCTTCGTCGCCCCAGAGGTCACGGGCCAGGGCGCAGAGCGGGCCGGTCGGGCCGCTGCGCATTTCCTGAAGGAGCAGGACATCCGGATTCCAGGCGGCGGCCGCGCGGGCGCTGGGGAAGTGGCTGCCGCGGCAATTCAGGCTGACGACACGGAACCGGCCGGGCGGCTCGTCGGCAGGCCGGTCCCGGACCGGAGGGTCGGTGCGGGAGAAGGCGGCGCGCCAGAGGCCGCGACTCTCGTCCGGTCCGATGAGCAGGGTGACGAGCCAGAGCGTGCCGGCCGCGGTGGCGAGCCGGTGGCGGCTGGCGCCCCAGGCCGCGGTGGCCAGGGCGAGCCCGGGCAGCGCCCAGCCCCAGATCGGGATGATGGTGATGGCGGCGACGGAGTCCCAGCGACCGGAGAAACAGACTATCACTCCGAGGTGCAGCGCCAGGGAGGCTGCGGCCAGCAACGGGGCCGCGCCGGCGGCCAGCGACCGCCAGCCTCGCCTGTCCCGGATTTCCGGCGCCGCCGTCTGGTTCATCAGAGGTGATGGGAACGCCGGCCGGAAAACGCCCTGGGACTCATCCGGAAACCTCCTGGCCGCCTCACATCCCGAAGCCGCCCGGCAGGCCGAGCCCGCCAGTCACTTTGCTCATCTCCGCGGCCGCCGCCTCACGCCCCTTGGCCAGCGCCTGCTGCACCGCGCTGAGCACCAGGTCTTCGAGCAGGCCGACGTCGCCGGGGTCGACCACGGCCGGATCAATCTTCAGGCGGACCACATCGCCCGCGCCGGTCGCGGTCACGGTCACTTTGCCGCCGGCCACGCCCGCCTCCACCGTCGTGCGGCTGAGCGATTCCTGGACGCGCTGCATGTCGGCCTGCATCTGCTGGGCCTGTTTCATCATTTTGGCAAGATTCATGGGCGGAAGAAGAAAGAGGGTAAAAGAAAGGATGAAGGATGGGGACCCCGGCGGAACCGGTTTTCAGGTGGCTGGTTTGGGGGCGGGGGTTATCGAGGTGATGGTGGCCTCGAATTCCTGGAGAGCGGCGGCAATGAGCGGATCGTTGTAGAATTCCTCCTCGGGGATCATCGGAATGGCAGCCGGCGCCGCTGCGGGCTCGGGAGCCGGCGTGCCGGCGGGTGCGGTGGCCTTGCCTTTGCGGGTGGTCGTGGGGGTGTCGGTCTTCGGGGCCGGGGCCGGGCGGGGCGGCAGCTCGGGT
>JALRGF010000252.1 GCA_023253495.1 Verrucomicrobiales bacterium | reverse complement strand
ACGGCGACGCCGCCGCCCGCGCCCACGCCATCGCCGCCGCCCGCGACACCGAGTCGGCCGCCCAAAACGCCGTCGACACCACCGTGGCCGCGCTCTCCTCACTTCGGCCGGAATCCCTCGAAACCGAAATCGCCCGCATCGACCGGGTCATCGCCATCGAACTCAACCGGCAAAAAGACGCTCACGCCCGCCTCGCCAGCGCCCGCACGACGCTCGCCACCAACGGCACCACCGACCCCGAGGCCGACCGCCTCCGGGCCCGCGCCCGCTTCGACCACGCCCGGCACGAACACGACCGCGAAAAACGTCATGCCGAGGCCATCGACCTGCTCCACTCCCTGTTCTCCCAGGCCCAGCAGTCGATCAGCCGGAACATCACCCAGCCGATCGCCGATCGCATCACCGGATACCTCGAATGCCTCTTCGGCCACGGCGTGCGCATCGACGTCGACTGGACCGATCCCGCCAAACCCCACGCCCTCAGCATCACCCGCCCGGGCACTCCCACTTTCCCCTTCGACGCCCTCAGCGGCGGCGCCCGGGAACAGGTCGCCGCCGCCGTCCGCCTCGCCACCGCGGAAATCCTCGCCGCCTCCCACCACGGCTGCCTGCCTATCCTCTTCGACGACTCATTCGCCTACAGCGACGACGAGCGTATCCGCGCCCTCCAGTCGATGCTCGACCTCGCCGCCACCCGCGGCCTGCAAGTCATCGTGCTTTCCTGCACCCCGGCGTCCTACATCGGCTTCGGTGCCCGCGACATCCGCCTCGCCCCTCCCCAACCCGGGTCACCCCACCGGATGACTTCCGCCGGCACTTCGACGGAGCTCACCGGCCCAGCCGCCGAGACGGCCACCCCGAACCCGGCCCGCTGACGCCAGCCCGTCTGGCGCCACCGCGTTTCCCGCCACTTCCATTCCGACCCGGATCCCCAGCAGACACCTCGGGGCATCGTCCAGCATCGGATCCGCCTCCCGTCGGCCCCCGGGTCGGACCCGGTTCGGTAATTCCCATTGTCGGACGCCTGCAGACGACCACACTCCGCAGATGCAGCCGATCCCGCTTCGCACCACCGTCATTGGCAGTTATCCTTTTCCGAGCTGGCTGGAGCTGGCCAGCGGTCAGCTCGACCGCTTCGGCCCGGCCGATCTCGCCGAGATCCAGGATGACGCGGCCGTCTGCGCGCTCCACGACCAGCTGGCCGCCGGCCTCGACGTGGTCACCGACGGCGAGCAGACACGGCTGGATTTCAACCTGTCGTTCTACGGGTACATCGACGGTATCCAGCTGGAAAGTGCACCGCCGCGCCGCTGGGGGCCGCCGGCGCACGACCAGCGGGGCCGGCACCCGGTAGTCGGCGAACTGGCGGCCCCGCGCGGCCTTGGGGTGGTCGAGGAATACCGGCGCCTTGAGCGGCTGGTCGCCGCGCTGCCGCTGGCCGCCCCCGGGTCACGGCCCGGCCCGCCGGTCACCATGAAGGCGTCGGTGCCCGGGCCGTACACGCTCTCCGGGCGGCTGCAGCCGAACGATCGCTACCCGGACCGCTGGGCACTCACCGAGGCCCTGCTGCCGATGGTCCGGAAAGAGCTGGCCGACCTGGTCGCCGCCGGCTGCCGGGAAATCACCGTGGATGAGCCGTCGATGAGCTGCTACGCCCACAAGGAGGATCCGGAACGGTTTGTCGACATCTTCAACCGCACTGTGGAACCGGCGGTCGGCACCACCCGGCTCTCGACCCACCTCTGTTTCGGAAACTACAAGGCCCGGGCGGTCGCTCCGCGCCAGTACGCGCCGCTCTATCCTGCCTTCCACAACCTCGCCGTGGATGAGGTCCACCTGGAAATGGCCAGCCGCGAGTTCTCGGAAATCGAAGTCATCCGCGACATCGTCGAACGCGGCAAGGACGTCTGCGTCGGCATCATCGATGTGAAAAGCTACTACATCGAGCCGCCGGCCGAGGTGGCCGCACGCGTGCGGCGGTGCCTGCAATACGCGCCGGCCGACCGCCTGAGCTTCGCACCCGACTGCGGTCTGAGCCAGACGGCCCGCTGGGCGAGCCGCCGGAAGCTCGCCCACATGGTGGCCGGAGTGCGCGAGGTCCGGCGCGCGCTCGGTCTGGAGCACGACTCGTTTGCATGATGCCGCCGGCGCGGCAGGATCCATCATCCCGCATCCCATGAGCCACTCCGCAGAACTCCTGCATCGCCTCGCCGACTCCGTCG
>JALRGF010000111.1 GCA_023253495.1 Verrucomicrobiales bacterium | reverse complement strand
AAAGCGGCTTCGACCAGTCCCATGGTGACGGCACCGGGGCATGGTTCTCCGGGGGTGACGGCAGTGACCGCCCGCAGTTCAAACGCGGTGCCGGCGAAGGCGTCGGCGAGGGCGGCGAGCGCGGGCTGGTAGTTCGGCGTGAAGACGACACGCAGCACGATGGGAACCCCGATGGCGGAGGCCCAGGCGCGGCCGCGTTTCAGGGCGTCCGGCCAGGTGGGGGCGGTGAGGTCGACGTCGACGAGCAGGTGGCCGGGTGCGAGGGTGCGCCAGAGGGCGACCCGTGCCTCGTCGGGATCACCTGCCTCCGGAGCGAAGCGCGGGCCGATGCTGGGGAGGCGGATGGTGCCGGTGGTGGGCAGAGTGACCTCGACCGGCCGGGCGTCTGCGGGGGCGGCGGCGGGTGGCCGGGCGCCGGTGAGCGAAAATGTCACTTCCTGGCGCACCGCGTGACCGGCGGCGAAGGCAAGCGGGATCGGGTTGGAGAGCGCGCCGCCGTATGTTTTGAAAGAGGCGTCGGTCCAGTTCCGCTGGTCCTCGGTTTCGAAAATATCGCCGTCGAAAGAAACCCGGGCCCGCAGACCGGGAGCCACTTCATGGGTGAGCGCGGCGACGTCAAAGAATGGCTGGTGCGGCGAAATCAGCGAGGGAAAGACAGTGGCCTCGCCGCGGCCGTCGCCATGGGTGACGGTGACCGGCCGGCCGGCGGTCGGGAGAATCGGGTGGAGCACGCAGAGTCCGGTGCGATTCGTCTTCATGGCCGAGCGGGCCGCGCCTTCGAACCGGTAGTGGACGGTGCCCTCGGCGGTACCGACGATTTCTCCGCGCCACGCGAAGTCGACCCCGGTTTCCGTGTCGACGTGCTCGCAGGCAAAAGTCATGCGGAACGAAGCCTCCGCGGATTCGACCTTCAGGTCACTGATCCGTGGCGGGGCGGTTTTCCATTGGGACGACCGTACGGCCGGGTAGATCGCCCGCAGCGCCTCGTGCCCGTCGACCGCAAATTTCCGCAGGATGGCCCAATCGGGATCAAACCACAGCTCGACCGGGCCCGCCTGGAGGCGGATCGGTTCGGCCGGCACCTGCGGACCGAAGATTTCCTCCGCGGTCGGCTCCGGGAAATCGTCCTCCCATTCCTCTTCCGCATCGTGGTGGTGGTCGCATTCCCCGCCGTGGTTGGTATCGTCATCGCTCATGGCCGCGGATGTCGCGGGAAAAGCGGCGCCCGTCAAGCAGCGGCCGCGTTTCAGCCGGCGGTCGCCTTCATGGTGCGTCGGCCAGTACCGGCGCAAGCACCGCCTGCCAGTGGCGGTAGCCGGCGGCATTCAGGTGCAGCCGGTCGTCCAGAAACAACTGCGGGTCGGGACGGCCGTCGGCATCGAGGAGCGGGGTGGCCACATCGACAAACCTCAGGCGCGGCTCACCGACCGCCTCGCACAGCATGCGGATCCGGGCATTGGCCTCCTCCGCGCGGGGCCAGAGGTGCCAGCGTGAAGCACTCGGTTTGATGGAAAGAAAAATCAGGCGGCAATCGGGGAGCGCGGCATGCAGTGCGGTGGCGAACTCCTGGAAATCGCGCACCACCTCGTCGGGGGAGAGGCCGCCGGCGAGGTCGTTATCGCCCGCATAAAAAACCACCGTCCGGGGGTGCCACCGGTGGATCAGGCGCGGGGCAAACCGGGCACAGTCGGCAATGCGCGAGCCGCCGAACCCGGCATTGACCGGATGCCAGTCCGGGAAAGCCGCCTCCAGATCCCAGAGCCTCACACTCGAACTGCCCGCAAAAACCACCTTGCCGTCTGCCGGTGCAGCCTGCTGCCACCGGGCCTCGATCGCCGCCACCTCCTTTTCCCAGGGGTCGTCCGCCCCCAGTGCCGGCAGCGCTGCCGTCATCACTGCCGCGAGGAACCCGATGATCCGCTGAATCATGGGATGACCATGCCACCGGTCCCGCCCGCCGCAACCGTCCGGCAGGCCGCCCGGCCGACTTTGGAACAGGCAGCCTGTCCCGCCCGCGCCCGATTTCCCGCAGAGCCGATCTTCCTGTGCGCGGCGGTTCACGGGAGCGGCCGGAGCACGATGCGGCGGACGTCCATGACGGCGGCGTGGGCTTTGCGGTGCGGGCGCAAGGTGAGGGTGGCGGGGCCGGCGGGCAGGGTGACCTCACCGAGGGTGATGGCGATGAAGTTCTGGAAGTGGCCGGTTTCGCGCACGGTGAAGCGGAGCGACTCGCCGGCGATGGTCAGGTCGACCTCCGAGCCGCCCTGGCCGGCTCCGCATCCCTGGAGGATCTCGATTTCGTAGCGACCGGCGGCGGGCACGGTGACGTCCCATTCGGCCCAGTCGCCGACTTCCACCCAGTAGCCGAGGGTGTTTTTCCACGGTTCCGGTTCGTAGCGCAGTTTCGAGCCGTGGGTGCGGGCGTCGCGGGCGTGCAGGCGGATGTCGCCGCGGGACGGGGTGACGCGCGGCTGGCGTCCGGCGGTGGCGGCGTCCATGGCGGTGCGCCACGCGGCCCATGCCTGACCGAGGGCGGCGGCGGTGGTGGGGGCGGGCGGGCGGTTGACGTCCGTCTGGTCGATGGTCATGGCGGCGGCCGCGGAAAACTCCGGGTTCGGGCGGTTCCTTTGGGCGCCGACCTGCTCGCGCCAGGCGGCCAGGCGCGTTTTCATGGTGGTGGCGATGTCCGGGTGGTCGGCGCTGCGGTCGGTGGCTTCGGCGGGGTCGTCGACCACATCATACAAGCGGGTGGTGCCGGATTCGTAATCCTCGGTGAGTTTCCATCGGCCTTCGCGGAGCGCGCCGGACGGGCGCCCACCCTGGTTGCTGTAGTGGGGGAAATGCCAGAAAAGCGGACGGTCGGCGTCCACGGGCCCGGCCTTGGTGTCGGCGCTTGTGGTAGCGTCAGGGCGTAGAAGCGGGAGCAGGCTGACGCCGTCGAGCGGTCCGCTGGCCCGGGACGGGTCGAGGCCGGCGGCCTGCATCAGGGTGGGCATGAGGTCGGTGAGGACGACTGGTTCCGCGCGGACGGAGCCGGGGCGGGTGGTGCCCGGCCAGCGGACGATGAGCGGGACGCGCAGGCCGCCGTCGTGGAGCGACCCTTTGCCCCCGCGGTACGGCGTGTTGTGGGTGGGCGGGTCGAGCCCGAGTTCCGGGACGTGCAGGCCGCCGTTGTCGCTGGTGAAAACAACGATGGTGCGCTCGGTGAGGCCGTGGGATTCGAGGGCGTCGAGCACGCGGCCGACCGAGGCGTCGAGGGATTCGATGACGGCGGCATAAGTGGGATTGAACGCGCCGGCGTGGCGGGCGCGGGATTCCTCGGTGGCGGCGAACGGGATGTGCGGGCTGTCGTGGGCGAGGAAGAGGAAGAACGGCCGGTCGCGATGGGTGGCGATGAACGTTTCGGCCCGGGCGGCGAGACCCATTTCGCCCTTGCTGCCTTCGGTGGCGGACGGGGTGGAATCCGGTTGCCCGGCCGCGGCCATCTGGAACCCCTGGGCGGCGGGCTCGAAGCCGGGCCCGCCGAGGTGCCATTTCCCGAGACAGGCGGTGGTATAGCCGGCGGGCTGCAGGGCTTCGGCCAGGGTGATTTCCTCCAGTGGCAACTGTCCCTCCTGGACCGGTTGCCGGAGCCTCTGGGCCGGGGTGTCCGGGCGGCCGGGCAGGAAGCTGGTCAGGTGCAGGCGGGCCGGGTGTTTGCCGGTGAGCAGGGCGGCGCGCGATGCCGAGCAAAGCGGGGCGGGAGCGTACGCTGCGGTGAAGCGCGCGCCGGCTGCGGCCAGGCGGTCGAGGTGCGGCGTCCGGTGGTCGGTGCGGCCGCAGCACGCGAGGTCATTGATCCCCAGGTCATCGGCGAGGATGAGCACGATATTTGGCGGGGCGGGCGGGGAGGCGGCGTGGGCGGCAGCAGACAATGCGGCAAGCGACAATGCGGCAGCGGTCAGCGTGATGGCGGCGGCGACGGCCCGGACGAGACGGAGCGATTTCGGAGACACGGTGGGCGGAGCATCCGCGGACGGGGGACGACTGCAAGGGCGGGGCGTTGCGGAGTGGAAAACTTTCGACTGTGCAGCGGCCACTTTGCCCTATGCTGCCAACCCAGTTTCCGCCATGGCCGCTCCAGCACTTGTGTCGCTTCCCGGATTTCGTGATCTGACGCCGCGCGACTGCGCGCGGCGCAACCATGTCTTTGCGGCATGGCGGGCGGCGGCGGGGCGGTCCGGCTTTGCCGAGTGGGAAGGCCCGACGCTCGAAAGCACCGACCTGTACCGCAAGAAGAGCGGCGAGGAAATCGTCGGCCAGTTGTTTCACTTTGTGGACAAGGGCGAGCGGGAAGTCGCCCTGCGACCGGAGCTGACGCCCACCTTGGCGCGGGTCGTGGCGGCGCGTCACCGCGATTTCAAAAAACCTCTGAAGTGGTTTCAGATTGGGTCGTGCTTCCGGTACGAGGCGCCGCAGAAGGGACGGTTGCGCGAATTCTACCAGTGGAATGCCGACATCATCGGCGAGGAATCCAGCGCGGCGGACGCCGAATTGATCGCGCTCGGGATCGACGCCCTGCGGGCGCTCGGGTTTTCGGCGGACGACGTGGCGGTGCGGCTGAGCGACCGGCGGATCTGGAACCGGTTTGTGGACGCGGCCGGTCTTGACCCGGCGCAGACGACGGCCTTTCTGCAGGTCATTGACAAATGGGAGCGCGAGAAACCCGAGGCGCTGGACGCAAAACTGCGGGCGCTGGGCACCACGCAAGAGGCGGTGGCCGGCTTCATGGCGACGGCGCGCGCGGCCGACGGACCGCTGGCTCCGGTGGTGGCGGATCTGGACGCTCGCGGGCTCGGGGACTTTGTGCGCATTGACCCCGGCATTGTGCGCGGTCTCGCGTACTATACCGGCACGGTTTTTGAATTTTTCTCGTTGCGGCCGGGGGCGCGGGCGATTGCCGGTGGCGGGCGGTATGACCAGTTGATTGGCACGCTGTCGGACGGCGCGGTGGTGCTGCCGGCGGTCGGACTGGGTATGGGCGATGTGGTGCTCGGAAACCTCATTGATGAAACCCCCGGGCCGCGCGAGCGGATGGAGGCGGCACTGGCCGAGGTCGGCGCGCTGGATGCCTGGGTGGTGGTGGCCGAGGAAGCGCGGCGGGCCGACGCGCTGCGGCTGGTGCAGTCGCTGCGGGAGGGCGGCCGCCGTGTCGATTTTTCGCTTGCGGCGGCGAAAGTGGGCAAACAATTCCAAGCGGCCGAAGCGGCCGGCGCGCGCACCGCGGTCGTGGTCGGCTCCGAATGGCCGGCGCTCAAAGTGAAACATCTCGCGCGGCGCGAGGAGGTGACAACCGATGCCGCTGCGCTCGCCGCCACCCTGGACGCGCTGCTCGGCGCACCGCTGTCCCGACCCTGATCCACCAATGAAACAATGGCAGCTCGGATCCCAACCCGGTTGGGAGTCACTGGAACTCACGGAACGCCCGGACCCGCGCCCCGGACCGGGCGAGGTGGTCGTGCGGCTGCGGGCGGCCAGCCTGAATTACCGCGACCTGCTCGTGGCCACCATGCCGTCACGCCACCAGCCCGGGCGCGTGCCGCTGTCCGACGGCGCCGGCGAAGTGGTGGAAGTGGGGGTGGGGGTTGACTGCTGGCGGGTGGGCGACCGGGTGGCGGGCATGTTTTTCCGTGACTGGGTGGACGGAAGATTTGAACATCGTTATCATGAGGCGGCCTTGGGCGGCTCGGTGGATGGCGTGCTCTGTGAGCGCATGGTTTTTCCGGCGCACGCACTGGCGCGCATTCCGGACGGCTTTGATTTTGCGGAAGCGGCCACGCTGCCATGTGCCGCGCTGACCGCGTGGTCCGCGTTGTTCGAGCGCGGGCGGCTCGACCGCGGGCAATCGGTGTTGCTGCTCGGGACCGGCGGTGTGTCGATCTGGGGGCTGCAGTTCGCCGTGGCGGCCGGTGCCGAAGTGATCATCACGTCGTCGAGCGAGGCCAAGCTCGAGCGCGCGCGGTCGATGGGCGCGGCCCATACCATCAACCGCACCGCCGTGCCCGAGTGGGACGAGGAAGTCCGACGCCGGACCGGCGGTCGCGGCGTCGATCATGTGCTGGAAGTCGGCGGACCGGGCACGTTCGGCCGCTCGCTGCAGTCGCTGGCCAGCGGCGGCCACCTCGCCCTCATCGGGGTGCTCACCGGTTTCGGACCGCCGGAGTCGTCGTTGTTTCCGCTGGTCAGCAAGAATGCCGACCTGAGCGGGATCTATGTCGGCCATGCCGCCGGCTTTGCCGCGATGGCGCGTTTCATCGAGGAGAACCGGATCCGGCCGGCGATCGACCGCGTCTTCGGGTTCGGCCAGGCGCGTGAGGCCTACGCCCACCTCGCCGGCGCGGGGCATTTCGGGAAGGTGGCGATGGATTTCGGGCGGTGAGCCGGGCGTGGTGAGCCGGGCGGGAAGCGGGCGCAGGCCGCCGGCCCGTCAGCCGGCGGCCGTGGCTCCGGCGGTGCGCGCGTGGTGGAAAAGGAACTGCTGCGCGTAGCCGCGGTACGGACCGAAGTGGCGGCGGGCGAAACGTGCGAGGAATCCCGGGGGGAATTTCCGCCGCCGCGGAAAATACCGCTCGCGCAGGGTGCGCTCAATCCAGACGTCGATGGGAAAGAACCCGAGCCGCTGGCCGGCGAAGAGAAGGACGCACGATGCAATTTTCGGGCCGACCCCCGGCGCAGCGGTCAGGCGGGCGAGCGCGTCGTCGTCGCTGACCGCCGGATCGGTCAGAAACGAAAGATCGAGGGCGCCATCGGCCACGAGGCGGGCGGTGGACGCGAGAAAGCCGGCGCGGTAGCCGAGGCCGCAGCGGCGGAGCGCCTCCTCGCCGGCCCGCGCCACGGCATCCGCGGAGGGATACGTCCAGAGAACGTGTTCACCGAGCGGCACCGGGTCGCCGTGCCGTTCGCGCAGGGTGTGCGAGATCCGGCTGATGTGCGGGACCTGTTTGAGCGACGACGTGATGAAGGTCGCCAGGCATTCCCAGGCCGGCTGGCGGATCAGCCTCAGGCCGGGGGCGTAGGCGACCGCCCGGGCGAGCGCGGTGTCGTCGGCGGGAAACGACGCGACAATGGCATCAAGGTCGTGATCAAGCGCGAGATACTCAGAGGCCACGCCCTCCGCTCCCGGCGTGACCTCGAGCTGCCCGGCCGCCGCCTGCCGCAGAAAGACCGGAGTGCGGTCGATCAGCCCGACAAAGCCCCCATGCCCCGTCCGCCAGTGAAACACCTGACCGGAGCCGAGCGTGGCCGCGAGATCAAACCGCCGGACGGGAAGAACGGCGGTGGCCGGTGCAGCGGTACCAGGCGGCATCGTATCGGAAGGCGACGGATTGAGGAAGGGCGTCCGGTGGTTCGCAGCCGTGGCCGGTGGCGGAGACATGCCGGTCACCGGGACCGGAGCCGCAGGATCGATGGGCGTGAGCTCGGCACGGCAGGCGGCCGGGTTACCGGATGAAGTAGCTGAGGTTTTCCAGTTCGACGGCGAGGTCGACGTTGCTGACGACGACGTGCTCCGGGGTGTCGAGGATGGTCGGAGAGAAATTGAGGATGGCCTGGAGGCCGGCGGCGACGAGGTCGTTGACGACCTGCTGGGCGGCGGCCGCGGGTACGGCGAGGATGGCCATTTTGACCTGGTGGTCGTGGATGAAGCGGGCGAGTTCGGTGATCGGTTTGAGCGGGACCGGGGGCAGCCCGGGGCGGGGGCGGTCGACATCGGCGTCGAAAGCCGCAATGATTTCGAACCCTTCCTTGTTGAAGCCGCCGTAGCGGAGCAGGGCGGTGCCGAGGTTGCCGACCCCAACGAGGATGACCGGCTGCAGGCGGTTGGTGCCGAGCACGTCATTGAGGATGCCGGCGAGCTGGATGACGTTGTACCCGAGCCCGCGGGTGCCGAATTGTCCGAAGTAGGCGAGGTCTTTGCGGAGCTGCGGCGGCTTGACTCCGGCGGCGCGCGCCAAGGCCTCCGAGGACACCGTCTCCACCCCGTTTTCGCGGAGCCGCTGCAGGCAGCGGTGGTAAATGGACAGGCGATAGATCGATTTCCGCGGGATCGACTCCTCGCGGTCGCCCCGTCCCGCGGCGGAGGGTTCCTCTTTCACCGGATGGAGAATCACGAGTAGGACGACTCGACGCGCTGGGCGACGTCGAGGTAGCCGTAATCGACCTCGTAAATCTGTTTGAAGGCGTCGAGGGCTTCGTCTTTCTGGCCGAGTTTTTCGTGGATCTGGCCTTTGAAGTAGAGGACTTCCTTTTTGGTGCTGTCCATACCGAGCAGTTCCGCGGCCACCTCGCTGAGCTGGCGCAGGGCGAGGTCAAAAATCCCTTTTTGCTCGTAGCAGCGGGCGAGCATCAGGGTGGCGCGGTTGCGGATGTTCGGGTTGTTTTTCGCCTTCTGGAGTTCGGCGATGGCCTCGCTCAGCTGGCCGGCGGCGAGCAGGGCGGAGCCGTATTCGAAGCGCAGCTGGAGGTCCGTGGGATTTTTTTCCACCCGGTCCTTGGCGCTGGCGATCTGGCGCAGGCGGCGGGTGTTGACCAGGTCGTCGAATTCGGCGCGTTTCTGGGCGGCGTCAGGGGCGTCCGGGTTGGCTTCGAGGTCGGCCTTGAGGGCGTTGAAGTGGGCGTCCTCGATGCGGTCACGCAGCTGCTGCACCTTGCTGCCGAGCGCGGTGTCAGCGGTATTCAGACCGAATGCGTATTCGAACCACTGGAGGGCGCTGGGCAGGTCTTCCTTCTGCTCGTAGAGGTCCCCGATCTTTTTGACCACATTGATGTTCTGGGGATCCTCGTTGTACTTTTCGCCCCATTCGGCGAGCCGCGCGTCGATCTGTTCCGCGGTCATGCCCTTGCGGCTGTTGTCTTCGAGGGATTTCGACTGCTCCTTGTTTTTGAGCAGGTCGCGCACGCTGTCGCGCTGGCCCCACCCCTGGCGGGTGATGGACGCCTGGGCATTGGCATTGGTGACCCCTTTGCGGGCTTCGCCGTCGGTATTGTCAACCCTCAGGATCGCCTGGAAAATATCCGCGGCCTTTTCCGGCTCCTTGTTCAGCATGTAATGCTGGGCCAGACGGTGCATGTTTTTGGTGTCGGTCGGGTGGCCTTCCCGGATCGTCTCCAGCGCGAAGGCGGCGGTTTCCGGCATGCTCAGGGCGATGGCGGCCTCGTAGAGCAGGCCGTTGACCTGGGCATTGTACGGGTCTTCGGCGAGCAGGTCTTCGATTTCGGGCAGGGCGGCTTCCGGTTCTTTTTTCACCTTGCCGGCAAGCTTCATGTTGGAGAGACCGCCGCCGCTCAGGCCACCGAGGAATTTTTTCCCGCTGCCGGCGGCTTTTTTGACCACACCTTCGGCCTTGCGGAGCTTGATGCGGCCTTCGAGGAAATGCGGTTCGGCCTTGACTACGGGAAGGAGGAGCTGGACGGCATACCCGACGTTCTGCGACTTCAGGGCGGCATCAGCCTTTTGCACGAGATTGCGGAGGTTGGCCGGCAGATCGGCTTCGGAGACGGTGGTCGAGGACATAGGTGAATATTGGGGGCTGAGGGCGGAAAGCTGATGGATCGTTCCCGGATATCCGGGAGAAATAAAGGATCTACTCATCCGGTCCCGTGGCGGCAACGGTTTTTTCCCGGGGGCGGGCGCCGGAGCGGGCGGCGTGCCACAGAAAAAGGGCGCCGATGAGCAGCATGGGAAGCGAGTATTGCTGGCCGGGTGAGAGCGGTTCGAGCCACGACAGGCCGCGGGCATCGGGCACGCGCCAGATTTCCCCGATGATGCGGAAGAGGCCGTAGAGGATGAAGAACCATCCGGTCAGCCAGCCGTGCGGCAGGCGGGAGCGGCGCCGGGCCATCCAGAAAAGAATCAGGAACAACAGCAGTCCTTCGAGCCCGGCCTCGTACAGCTGCGACGGGTGCCGGGCGGGCAGGCCGGCCTCCAGCGCGGCACGCAGCACGGGGTCGCCATCGCGCAACAGCCGGATCACGGCTTCATGCGGGTTGTTTTCCAGGGCCTGCGGCCCGAGAGTTTCGGCGACACGGTTGACGGTGGTGGCGGCGAGTTGCGGGTGCGCGCGCTCATCAAGAGCTTCCTGGGGAAAGCGGACCGCCCACGGGACGCGGTCGGTCGGGTGG
>JALRGF010000073.1 GCA_023253495.1 Verrucomicrobiales bacterium | reverse complement strand
GTGCCGGTCTCCGCCTTGTCGTTCACGCCGTCCGCATCGGTGTCCGCCTTGTCCGCGCGGGTGCCGCGCTGGTAGTCCTGCAGGTTGGTCAAGCCGTCCCCGTCCTTGTCCAGAGCGGCGTCGTTGACCGCCGGGTTCAGGCCGTTCTCAACTTCATAGGAGTCGGGCATGCCATCACCGTCGGCGTCCGCCGGATTGAGCCACGCCTGCACCAGTTCATATGAATCCTCACCTCCGGGAGGCGCATTCTCACTCACACCTTTGTGGATGTAGACGCTGACGCCGGCCCCACCGCCGCGCTCCCAGTGGACGAATTCCAGGTCATGCGCCCCGGCAGTCAGATCAACTGACATCACGGTGTCGCTGCGACCGCGGTTGCCGGCATTGCCGATTTCGGTCCCGTCGATCCGCAGGCTGAATCCGTCATCGCTGTTGCAGATGAACCAGTATTTGCCCGCCTGCTTGACGAAGATCTGCCCGCGGCTGCGGATGGCAAAGTCTTCACGGTCGCCGCGCCCGGTGCCGCCGTTCAGCGGGTCCCACAGCGGATACGGACGGGACAGGTCGAGGTACATCGGCGGACCGACATTGTCGTCAAAGTGAATGTACTGGGTCTTCCCCTTCCATTGGTCCTCTTCAGGATACATCGAGGTGTCGTCGAGCACCGCCTCCGAAGCTCCGGCATCATTGAGCTGCGGGTTGCCGCGCGTCCAGACGTGCTCGGTGTCAAATTGCCCGCCTCCAACGATGTTGGAAACAAACGGCGCACGGAACGTGCGGGCCGCCGTCACCGCGGTGCCGGTCGTCGTTTGGACCGACACATCGACCGCATGCACGGATCCCGCGTCGTAGGCGACCGGCGACACCCACGTCAGCGTGGTCACCGCGCCGGCTTTGGTGATGGTGGTCGGCGTGGCCGCGGTCCCGTCAATAATCATCGACCGCGGTTTGGTGATGTCGACCTGACTGGTGGCGCTGTCCGTGAAGGTCACGGAAACCGTCTGGCCGCTGAGCGTGGCCGGCCCCACCGACGGCAGCGTGTTGACGACAAATTGCTGCGACAACGGCACTCCCGACACCCCCTTGGTATACAATTCCGTCACCTCCTCATCCGTCAGCGCCCGGTCCCACATGGCGACGTCATCAATGTCTCCGTTCCAGTCGCGGCCACCGGCATTCGGGTTGCCGCCGATCTGCAGGTTCGGGGATCCGTTGTTGGAAATGTTCGGCGCGCCGCCGGTGGCCACCAGCTGGCCGTCCACCCAGATGCGGGCCGACACCTGATGCTCGGAAATGGCCACCACATGGTGCCACTGGCCGTCATTGACATCCGGTCCCTCCGCCCCTCCGGGAATGTCGCCGGTGCCACCGGCATACGCCATCACCGAGCCGGCATCGCGCCGGGCAATCCGGTAGTCGTTTGACTCGCCATGCGCGATCAACGCCTGCCAGCTGGTGGTAAACGCATTGACCCGGAACCACGCGGAAATCGTCAGGCTCTCGCCCGCCGCCAGAATGTCATCACTGTTCGGCACCGCGATGTGGCTGCCGCGCAGCTGCGCATACTGGCCGAGCGGCCCGCCTCCCTGCAATTTCACCGCGGCCGCACTCGCCGGCGTGCCGTTGTCGTTTTTGGTACTGGAACTGCCGACCGCCGTGCCGGCCGTATCGGCGAAGTTGCCTTCGAAGTTCCAATAATTTAACAGACCGTTCGCGATCTGCCCGGAGGCAGGGGAAAGTCCCGTCAGGCTCAGCACAAAGGCCAAACCCATCGCCTTCAGGCGGTTCAGGTTCATGGCAAGGGTTTTTTTTAAGGGTTTTCAGGAGGGGTGGAATCGGAAGTCCGCCCAAGCCCACCGGAAATGGCGCAAAACGTCAATCTTTTTGTCACAAAAATCCCATCCGGGATTTTCCATCGAAGGGAAGCCGTGGATCTCCGTAGAGCCCGGGAGCGGAAGCGTGCCAGCATCCAAACCGTCCCAGACACCCGGTCTTCCGACACTCCCCGCCCCCACCCAATAAGTATCAGGCATCCAGGATGCCAGAGCCACGGCCACCCCGGACTGACTGCGGGCGGCCCTTCCGGCCGGTTGCGTTCCCGGCGAGTCTCGGCCCTACTGGGTGGAACGCATGAGCGAGCCGGCCGCCGTGGCGGCATCCCCTGTTCCGTCCCCCGCCCCACCCTGTGCCGACCTGCTGGCGTGGGTTGTTTCTTCGTGTCCTGATGCCTTTGTGGGCGGGGCAGCACGCGCGGCGTCCGGGCCTCCGGTGGTGTGGGGAGACGTCACGGCCGCGGCCCAGGCTTTCATGGCGGCGGCGTGGGTGCAGGCGGCCCGACCCGCGGCGCCGCGCACCTGGGTGGTGGTGCCTGACCTGCGGGCGCAGGAAAACGTGCACAATGATCTGGCGACCTGGCTGGGGCCGGAGCGGCTGTGTTTTTTCCCGCAGATGGAGGCGGCGGCGGCCGTCGACGACCTGCTGCCCGATCCCGAGCTGGTGTCCGAGCGACTGGCCATTCTGCATCGGCTGGCGGCGCCGGGACCGGAGGACATGGCGGCTCCTCCGGTGGTGGTGGTGGTGGCGGCGAGCCTTGACGAGGACGTGCCGCGGTCGTCCGCGCTGCTGGCGCGCGAACTGAGGTTCCGCCCCGGCGCCACCCACCGGCTCGAGGACCTTGGCTCCACCCTTGAGGAGGCCGGCTATGAGCGGGTGCCGGTGGTCGCGGAACGCGGACAGTTCGCCATCCGGGGCGGGTTGCTCGATGTGTTTTCGTGGCAGTCCGCGGCACCGGTCCGCATCGAGTTTTTCGACCGCGAGATCGAATCGATCCGCACCTTCGACGTCAACCAGCAGACGAGTGTGGCCCGCCAGTCCGAGGCGGTCGTGCTGCTGGTGCGTCCGGGCGGCGAGCGGTCGTTTGTCACGCTGCGTGAACTGATCGCCCCGGGCGACCTCGTCCTCGCGCTCGGCGTTTCCGGCGAAGCCTCGGCGCACGTTCATCTCGGCGATGAGGATCCGGACGACGGTGCGGCGACAGCACCCGGCCCGGCCGCCTTGACCGCGCTGCCTCACCCGCTCGGCGTGTATGCCACCGGTGATTTCATCTTGCAGGAGGCGCGCCGCGAGGCGTTCCGGCGCCAGGTTGGCGAGTGGCAGAACGCCGGGTGGCGGGTTGTCATGTTTTTCCATACCGAAGGGGAGATCGAGCGCTTCCGGGAGATCATGCCCGAGGTGGCGGCGCACCTCGATGGCCGGCTCGGCCAGCTCAACCACGGGTTCACCGTGCCGGCGGCGCGCCTCGCCGTGCTCGCCGATGCCGAAATCTTCGGCCGCTACCAGCACACCCGCGCCCGACGCCTCTTCGCCCGCGAAAACCGGGAACTCGGACGGCGCCGGTTGCTCGATTTCCGCGAACTCGACGAGGGCGAACTGGTCGTCCACCAGGACTATGGCGTGGCCCGCTTCAACGGCCTGCTCCGACCGCAGGGGGCCGATGGCGATGAAGTCATGGTCCTGGAATTCGCCGACCAGGCGCGCCTGCACGTCAGCCTGGAACTCGCCCACCTCGTCAGCCGGTACGTCGGCACCGGCAAAAAAAAACCCGAGCTCAGCAAACTGGGCGATGAACGCTGGGCGAAAACCCGAAAGCAGGCGGAAAAAAGTATTTTCGATTACGCGGCCCGCCTGCTCTCGGTGCAGGCCGAACGCGAGACGCGCGGCCGCCCGCCCCACCAGCCGGACAGCAAGTGGCAGTGGGAATTTGAAAACAGCTTTGTCTTCAAGGAGACACCGGACCAGCTGCGCGCCATCACCGAGGCCAAGCGCGACATGGAAAGCGGGCGGCCGATGGACCGCCTGATCTGCGGCGACGTCGGATTCGGCAAAACCGAAGTCGCCATCCGCGCGGCCTACAAGTGTGTGATGGGCGGTCGTCAGGCGGTCTTTCTCGCGCCCACCACCGTGCTCGCCGAGCAGCACTGGCGCACCCTGCGCGAACGCATGAGCGATTACCCGGTGCGCATCGACCTGCTCTGCCGCTGGCGGTCGCGCAAGGAGCAGACAGCCACCGTGCAGGGGCTCGCCGACGGCAGCGTCGACATCGTCGTCGGCACCCACCGCCTCCTCGGCAAGGACGTCGTCTACCAGAACCTCGGACTGGTGGTGGTCGACGAGGAGCAGCGGTTCGGGGTCGCCCACAAGGAGAAGTTCAAGCAGTTGTTCCGGCTCGTCGACGTCATGACGCTCTCGGCCACGCCGATCCCGCGCACGCTCTACATGGCGCTGATGGGCGCGCGCGACATGAGCACCATCGAAACTCCTCCGCCCAACCGCGTGCCGGTGCAGACGCACATCTGCCCGTATGACGAACGCGTCATCCGCGATGCCATCGAGCGCGAACGCCAGCGCGGCGGCCAGGTGTTTTACCTCCACAACCGCGTCGGCGACATCGGGCAGGTCGCCGCCCGGCTGCGCGACCTCTGCCCGGGCACCCGCGTCGACATCGGCCATGGCCAGATGGACGAGGACGATCTGGAGGATGCCATGAAGCGTTTTGTGGAAGGCGAGACCGACGTCTTCGTCTGCACCACCATCATCGAAAGCGGCATCGACATCCCGAATGCCAATACCATCATCATTGACCGCGCCGACCGCTTCGGGCTCGCCGACCTTTACCAGCTGCGCGGGCGCGTCGGCCGCTCCGGTCACCAGGCGCACGCCTACCTGATGCTGCCGCGCGAGATGCTCACCACCGGCGACGCCCGCAAGCGGGTCAATGCCATCCGCCAGTACTCGCAGCTTGGCGCCGGCCTGAAAATCGCCATGCGCGACCTGGAAATCCGCGGCGCCGGCAACCTGCTCGGCACCCAGCAGAGCGGACACATCTTCAACATCGGATTCGAGCTGTACTGCAACCTGCTCAAACGGGCCGTCGCCCGCGTCAAGGGAGACCAGCCGGGCCTGCGCCAACCGGTCTCGTTCCGCTCGGACTTCCTCGTCACCAGCCCGGCCGAATGGAAACCGGAACGCGCCGCGCTCGGCCACGCCCCGTGCTTCATCCCCGAGGAATACCTCGACGAATCACGCCTGCGCATCGCCGCCTACAAGGAGGTGGCCGAACTCGGCAGCCAACCGGCCTTAGACGCCCTGCGCATCGCCTGGCGCGACCGCTTCGGCCCGATCCCGCCGCCCGCCGAAACCCTGCTGCGGCTCGCCCACCTCAAACTCACCGCCGCCAACGCCGGCATCACCGCCATCGAAATCAAACAGGGGAAATTGATGCTGACCCGCCGCGAGGCCTACCTGCTCGTCCACGGCAAATTTCCGCGGCTCACCCACCCGGATGGCTCCGAACGCCTGCTCGAAGCCGCGGAAATCGTCAGAAAAATCTGAGGCGCAGCGCGCTGCTCACGCCAGTTTCCACCCGTCCCGGTACTGGCGCCGGAGGAAGGTGTCGGCATCCGGGTGGTTGGGAAAACGCATCGCTCCGGCATCCCATTCGAGCCTGGTGCCGGCGCGGAAGGCGACGTTGCCGAGGTGGTTGGCCTCGGTGAGCGGGCCGGCGTACGAGAACGGACAGGTGGTGGGGGCTCCGGTTTTGCAGGCCTTCAGCCATTCCTGGTGGTGGCCGATCGACGGTGGGATGGATTCTTTCGGGCGCTGGTAGGTGGCGAATTTTTCTTCGGGAAGAAGTACGTGTTTGTCGTAGTCGGAGAGCAGCATCCCGTCATCGCCGACAAAGAGCACCCCGCTGCCCCAGGCGGGTATCTTGCCTTGTTTGAGGAGCGCCGGCTGCTCCGCGCCCTGGTACCAAGTGAGGGTGACCGGACCGCGCGCGCCGCGGGCGGCATACGTGTATTTCGCCCACATGGAGGCCGGGGCGATTTCTGCGTGTGGCGGCGGGCCGCCGGCCTCGATGGTCCGCGGGGCGTCAAGGTCGAGCGCCCAGTACGGCAAGTCGTTCCA
>JALRGF010000045.1 GCA_023253495.1 Verrucomicrobiales bacterium | reverse complement strand
TTCGAAGACCGTTTTCCAGCAATCATCCACGATGCGCTGGCCGGTGCGGATGTCCGGGTTCGTCCCGGCAGCGCCCTGCGAATCGTTCCCATCCCGCAACTAGTGGCTCTCAAATTATAGCGGCGTCGTTTTTGCCAGAGGCATGGCGTTGGCGTTGGCGGCGGTCGAGCGCTCAGCGGGCGGGGGCGGCTGATTCGTCGAAATGAAACGTGCAGCAGCCGAGGTCCAGGCTGTTGGGGTTGCGGCGCAGGTGGTCGCGTAGTTCGTCGGTGACGCGGTAGAGCCGCATCTGGCCGCGTTTTTCCTGATCGACCAGACCGGCTTCGCGCAGGGTGCGGAGGTGTTTGGAGACGTTGTACTGGGAGAGGCCGGAGGCGTGGGCCAGCTCGTTGACTCCGAGCGGCCCGGTGAGGAGCAGGCGAACGAGGCGCAGGCGGTTCTCCTCGCCCAGCGCCTTGAGCACGGTGATGCATTCGAGGATTTTCATGGGCGCAGGGCGAGACAGATACAGAATTTATTGTCGGCCGCGCCGCTTGAAATCAACCGCCAGTTTCCGGGGCGTCGGCGGTGACCGTGCCGGCCGGTCCGGTTTCCACCACGGTGCCGGCCCCGTCGACGACGGCGAACCGGGCGACGGCGTCGCAGACGCGGCGTGCCTGAGCGCGGTTGTGGGTGACGAGCATGACGGTGCGCCGCCCGCGCAGCCGCAGGATGAGGTGTTCGATGGCCTCCGTCGCCTGCGGGTCGAGCGCGCTGGTCGGTTCATCCATCAGGATGACCTCCGGATCGGTGGCCAGGGTGCGGGCGAGGCAGAGTCGTTGCTGCTGGCCGACCGAGAGGCGGGTGGCGGGCTGGTCGAGCCGGTCCTTCACCTCGTGCCAGAGGGCGGCTTCGCGCAGGGCGTGCTCGGCGAGTGCCGGGAGCTCCCGGCGCGGCACGCGGGCGAGCGGCCGTGCGCCGAAAAGCACGTTGGCCAGCACGCTGCATGGAAAGACCGCGGGTTGTTGAAAGAGGATGCCGATCCGGGTGCGCAGGGCATCGACGTCGAGGCGGCGGTCGAAGACCGGAGCCCCGCGGAAGAGGAGGGTGCCGGTGACGCGCAGGGCGGGGGT
Organism: Verrucomicrobiales bacterium; assembly: GCA_023253495.1. Classification (GTDB taxonomy): domain Bacteria; phylum Verrucomicrobiota; class Verrucomicrobiia; order Verrucomicrobiales; family V1-33; genus CAJBME01. The sequence continues at coordinate 2,069 of JALRGF010000045.1, read as the reverse complement.
GAGGTCGACCAGCCGGTTGCAGCATTTGAGCAGGGTGCTTTTGCCGACACCTGACGGACCGATCAGGCCGAAGACGCTGCCTTCAGGGACGGCGAGCGACACACCGCGCAGCAGCGGACGCGGGCCCGCGGTGACCCCGAGCGATTGGATGTGCAGGATGGGGTCAGGTGTCATGAGCTTCCTCGTGAAGGCGGAGACGGGCAGGCAGGGCGGCCAGGCTGAGAGTGAGGACGAGACCGAGCAGCACGAGGGCGGCCCCCCAGAGGCGGCCGCCGGCGGCGGGGTCGAAGCTGTCCTGGGCGAGGACGAAGATGTGGTAGGGGAGCGAGAGCACCGGGCTTTCCTTGATGCCCTGCGGTATGGTGGCGCCGGCGAAAATGGTGGCAGTGAACATGATGGGAGCGGTTTCGCCGGCGGCGCGGGCGAGACCGAGCAGAGAGCCGGTGAGCAGTCCGCCCAGCGACTGCGGCAGGATGACCGAGCGGATAATCCGGGACGTCGGGAGTCCGAGGCCGGCGGCCGCTTCGAGGTAGCGGTCGGGCAGACTGGCGATGCGTTCGATGAGCGAGACGGAGACCGTCGGCAGGATCATCAGCCCGAGAAGCAGACCACCGGTGAGCCAGCTTTTCCCCCAGCCGAGCCACTGAACGAAGACGATCATGCCGAAGAGCCCGAAGAGGATGCTGGGCACGCCATTGAGTATGGTGAGCCCGAGGCCGACGAAGCGGCGCAGCCGGTGGTGCCGCAGATAGACGCCATGGACGAGGGCGATGGCAAGGGCCAGCGGGGTGCTGGTGGCGGCGGCGGTGGCGAGCAGGATCAGGGTGCCGATCAGGTTGTGGAAAATGCCGCCGTCCGCGCCCACCTCCCGCATGTGTCCGGTGAAAAACGACCATGAAAGCGCGGCCCAACCGCGGCTGGCGATCGACCACACGATGAGGACGAGCAGGGCGACGGCGGCCACGGCGCAGAGACCGGTGGCGACCACAAACAGCCGGTGGACGGATTTACGGCGCATGATCGGAGCGGCGCAGCCGGGCGCCGAGCAGGGTGAGGCTGGTGACCAGGGCGAGGAGCACGAGGGCGAGGCCGACCATGGCCGACCAGTGCAGCGGGTCGCCGTAGGCAATGTTGGTTTCGGCGCCGCCGAGTTTGCTGGCGAGTGTCTGTCCGGCTTCGGTGAGCGGGCGCAGCGTGAGCAACGGCGACGGCCACTGGTTGTCCTGGCGTCCGACGACGAGGAAGACGGCGATCATTTCGCCGAGAGCGCGGCCGAGACTGAGCAGGACGGCAGCGAGGATGCCGGGGGCGGCCTGGGGCAGGGAGACCCGCAGCACGACCTCGGTGGCGGTGAGGCCAAGCCCTCGCGCCGCCAGTCGCTGAGCCGCCGGCACGCCCCGCAGCGCATCCTCCGTCAGCGTCATCACCGTCGGCAGGATCATCACCGCGAGCAGCAGGCCGGCGGTGAGCAAGGTGTCGCCGCTCAGCGGTTCCCAGGGCTCCAGCAAATCGTATACCCACCCGCGGAGCAGCAGGATACCGAGCAGGCCGTAGACCACCGAGGGTACGCCGGCGAGCAGCTCGAGAGAGACCTTGACCGGTATCCGCAGCCGCCGCGGCAGAAACTCCGACGTGAACAGGGCAGCCCCGATGCCGATGGGGGCGGCCAGTCCGAGGGCGACCGCAGCGACCACGAGAGTGCCGTAAATCATCGGGGCGGCCCCGAAGATTTCCTGGCGGTAAAACCACTCGCGGCCGCTCAGGAACCCCCAGCCGGCGTGCCGCCAGACCGGTCGGCTCTGCCACACGAAAAGCCCGACCATGGCCACCACCGCGCCCGCCGCCAGCAGCGTGAAGGCCCAGCTGGCCGCCTTGATCAGACTGACCCGGCCACGGCGATGCTCCATCGCCATCGCCTAACGGCCGGCCTCCCGGGCGGCTGGCTGAGTATTGAGCTGGTTGAGGGCAAGGTAGCCATGCTTTCTGACCAGGGCCTGGCCGCGCTCGCCGAGCAGGAAATCAACCATCGTCCGCGCCGGTCCGGCCGGATCACCGTTGGTCAGCACAAA
>JALRGF010000043.1 GCA_023253495.1 Verrucomicrobiales bacterium | reverse complement strand
CTCGCGATCATTGAGGCCAGAAGACTGCAGAGAATGGACTATGATCAAGCCCAGATGAGCATTCTTTGGCTGTGGCATTTGTTGTCTGGAACAATTTGCCAACCCTCGACGAATCCAGCGTACTGTCCGGCAGACATATTTGGCGGCAAATCTGAAATGCGCAACGGTAAACCCATGAATACATTGATAAGCGCAGGCCTCGTTCGCCGCATTGTTCGCGTACACGGTGCCGTGCATGCCGAGCCACCGCAGCGACAGCGGATGGCTCTCCGGAAACGCGCCCACCCCCATGATGGTGGTGGTTACCGGAATCTGCGCGCGTTCGGCAAATTCCGTCAGCTCCCGGCTCGCCTCCGCCGAAATCACCCCGCCGCCGGCATAAATGACCGGCCGCTTGCTCTGCTTGAGCAGCCCGATCACCTCGTTGAGCGCCACATCATCCAGCTCGCGCTCCGGCGTGTACCCGCGCAGGGAAATCGTCTCCACAAATACCGGCTGGATTTTCGCCTCCTGCACATCCTTCGGCATGTCGATGACCACCGGCCCCGGACGCCCGGACTGGGCGATGTAAAACGCCTCGCGGACGATCCGCGGGATGTCGTGCGGATTGGTGACCAGATAGTTGTGCTTCACCACCGGCAGTGTCATGCCGAAAAAATCGGTCTCCTGAAACGCCCCGCGTCCGATCATGTGCTGGGGTACCTGCCCGGAAATGGCCACCAGCGGCGTCGAATCAAGAAACGCGTCGGCAATGGCCGTGATCATGTTCGTCGCGCCCGGTCCCGAGGTGCCCATGCAGACGCCGGCCTTGCCGGTCACCCGCGCATACCCTTCAGCGGCAAAACTGCCGCCCTGCTCATGCCGCGGCAACACCGTGCGGATCTGCTTTGACCGCGTCAGCGCCTGGTGAATCGGCATCGAGGCCCCGCCAGGATAAGCAAAAATCAGGTCCACCCCCTCGCGCTCCATACATTTAACCAGCACCTCCGCACCGGTCATCAGCTCACCGCGGGTGGCGGTTGGAGACGCGGATTCACTTTTGGATTGAGATTTGGGCTTGGGCTTGGGCTTGGCAGGCATGGCGGCAGAACTCGGAAAGGGACGTCAATCGATCAGAAACTCGGAAAACCAGCCTGACCGGTACACCCGATCCCGCCACCGGACAAGGAGGGAGGAAAAAACTTTTTCAAAAAAGTTGCCAATTTTGAATCGGCTTTGCGATATCATCCGTCATGACGATGTAAATACATCGTTCTGGTTCCACCTACACCCCCATCACACTTCCCGACGCCCTAACGGCCCACCCCCATCCTGCGTTAGAAGATCCAGCCCCCCGGCCCCCGAATGTCCCCTCCCCCACCCGCATCCCCCGCCGCCGACATGAAAACAGAACTGGTTCACAGCCCCGGTCTCGATGTCTACTTCGAGCAGCTCCGCCGGCGACCGCTCCTCAGTCGCGAAGACGAAAAAACCTTGAGCACGGAGGTGCAGAGGGGTGGTCTGGCCGCGCGCAACCGCATGATCGAGGGCAATCTGCGCCTCGTCGTGTCGATCGCCAAGCGCTTCCAGGGCCGCGGCATCCCCTTTGAAGACCTGATCGCCGAAGGCAACGTCGGTCTGGTCCGGGCGGTCGAACGCTTCGACCCCGCGGTCGGGGTGGCCTTCAGTACTTATGCGACGTGGTGGATCCGCCAGGCGATTTTCCGCGCTTTCGAGAAGATTCCGCGGGCCATCCGGCTGCCGGGGCACATTGCTGAAAGCATGCGCAAGGTCCACGCCACCGCCGCCACTCTCGCGGAAACGCTGGGCCGCGAGCCGACCGACGAGGAGATCGCCGCGGCCGCGCAGATGAGCCTGAAAAAAATCGAGGAGCTCCGCACCGTGAACCAGCCGCTGCTCTCGATGGAGACACCGGTGGGCGATACCCGCGGCGGCGAAGCCCGCACCCTGGCCGAGCTGCTGCCCGACGCGGATCACGCCGGTCCGGCGGAATCACTCGAGCAGACGGACCTGCTGGAGTCGCTCCAGAAAGTGCTGCCGTTCCTCGGCGAGCGCGAACGCTACATCATCAACCGCCGCTTCGGGCTGGACGGCCGCGCCCCGCAGACGCTGGAGGAAATCGGCCAGCACCTGAAGGTGACCCGGGAACGCACCCGCCAGCTCCAGGTAAGCGCCCTCCTGCAGCTGCGCCAGGCGCTGCAACGGCTTGATCACGAGCCGGCCACCCCCTCACCGCGCCGGAGCCGCCGCCCGGCGGCCCGGGGCAGCGAGGTGCGCAAATCGAAGCCGGCGCCTGCCTTGGTCACCGCCGCCTAGGGTGCGGCGGCGGCACCTCCCGCCACACCGCATCCATCAAGCCCGGTCGGCCGGCGCCTTTTCCTCCTTCTATTCTTCCCAAAGAAAATGTTCCAGCCGCAGGCGCGCCGCCCGGGCGCGGGCGGCGGCCGCGTGCGGCCCCGGGGTGGCGGCCAGTCGCTGGGCGAGGGCGGCCGCGGCGGCCCAGTTGCGGTTGGATTCGAGCAGGCTGACGGCGGTCAGGCCGGCGCGGGCGGGCCACACCAGCGCGTCCGCCGTCGGTTCGACGGAGTCGGCGGACGGTGCCATGAGCGGCCGGGCGGCTTCGGTCAGGGCGGCCAGGGCTTCGTCGGTACGCCCGAGGCGGGCCAGGGCCTCGCCGGATCGGAAGAGCGCCCGGGACCGCCGCGGGCCGCCGCCCCCGGGTTCCGCCACCACCCCCTGCAGGGCGGCCAGCGCCTCGGCGGCGCGGTCGGACTGGTCGCCCATGGGAAGAAGCAGCAATTCCCCACGAGCGAGCTGCACGGCAGAGAGCTGAACGGGCGTGAGCGGCGGCGGCCCGGCCAGCAAAGCGTCAAATTGCTGCAGGGCTTCCCCGGTCTGGCCCAGCCGGCTTTTGGCCAGCGCCTGCTGGTAGCGGGCGGGAAACGCCAATGATTCGTCCATCCCGGCCGCCTCACTCCAGCGGTCGATGGCGCGGTCCAGTGAGTCGGGCGACGGCAGCCGGAGTTCGGCCAGTCCGGCGAGGTAGAGCGCCCGCGCGCCGGCGGCCGGCTGGTCGTCCGCTTCGGCGGCCAGTCGGGCGTATTCATCGATCGCGCTGACCCAGTCCCCCAGGCGGCCCAGCCATTCCGCCCGTTGGAACCGTGCGGACAGACGTCTCTCCGACAGCGGCCACGCGGCCAGGAAGGCGGAGGCTTGGTCGACGGCGGCAGTCCAGTTGCCGGCGGCGGCTTCCACCTGCAGCGAGAGCCAGTCGGCCCGCTCCCGCCACGCGGGATCAGAGGCGGTGCGCCGTGCCGCCCGGACCCGCTGGCGCGCCGCCGTCACCGCCGGAGTGGGCCGGGCCAGATCGAGCTCGACCAGCGCACTCCACGCTGCCGGGCCCCGGGGATCGCCCTCCGGCATCGAGGCCAGGAAGGCCTCGAGGCGGGCTGCCGCTTCCGGATGACCGGTGCGCGCCCCGTGCCGCCCGGCTTCCCATTGCAGGGTGCGCCAGGCGTCCGGCCAGGCGTCCCAGCCGTCGGCAACCAACGGCCCCCCAGCTTCCAAGGCGCTCACGGCGGCATTCAGGCGCGCCGCCCGCTGCGCCTCCGGATCGGGGGCCAGACGCGCCGCGTCCGCAAAGGCCGCCGTTGCCTCGGCCAACGCGCCCTCCTGCCAGGCCGCCAAGCCGGTCAGAAAATGGGCGCGTGCCCGCTCGACCGGCCATCGCTCAAGCTCCGGAAGCTGTCGCCACGCCTCGGCCCGCCGTCGGGCCTCGGCCGGTTGGCCGGCTGCCAGTCCGAGTTCGATCGACCGGGCGCGAGCCGTCACGGCCAGCGGGTGCGCCGGGTGAGCGGCGGCAAAGGTCTCGAAAGCCGTGGCCGCGGCAGCCGTCTCGCCCCGCGCTGCCTGGGCTGCGGCCTGACCATAGGCGGCCGCGGCTGCGAGGGGCGACGCCGGATCCACTTTCCATTCGTCCAGAAGCGTGACGACCTCCTCGGCGGCCAGGCCTTGGAATTCCTCCAGCGCCAGAACCACGGCCGGCAGCGGGACGGTGGCCGGCTCGGCCCGGACCCACTCGAGCAGCGCCCGGTCCGCCTCCAGGATCTGCCCGGCCCCGGCCTTGACCCGGGCCTGGACCAGACGTGCGGTGTCGCGCGCCGCGCCCGCCGGCGCCTGAGCGGCCACCGGACCGGCCAGACGGGCCGCTTCTTCCATCCGCCCCTGCATCCAGGCCGCCCGCGCCTCCAATGCTCCCCGCTCCAGGCTCGGCGGTGCCGCTTTGAGCAGCGCCCGCGCTTCCACCGCTCCGCCCTGCGACAGATGCACTTCCGCCAGCCGCAGCCGCAGCACGCCCAGAAATTCCGGGTCGTCCGACTCCAGGCCGGCCTCGAGCGCGCGCAACGCGCGGGTCGATTCCCCCCGCGCCGCCCAGAGCGCCCCGTGACTGAGTACCGCCTGCTGGAAATAGGCCGACGCCCGATCGCCCGCCAGCGCGCCCAGCAGCCGGTCGGCTTCCTCCACCCGCCCGGCCAGTCGGGAGGCGTGGGCTCGCCAGAAGCGATCGGCCTCGCCGTCGCCCGCTCCGGCTCCGTCGTCCAAGGCCGCCGTCGCCGCCACCGCATCCCCGGCCCGGACGGCCGCCTCCAGGCGCTCCAGTCGCGCCGGCTCCGCCGCGCCCTCCTGCCCCATCGCCGGACCGCCCAGCACCAGCGCGCTCCGCAGCAGGCCGCCGAGCGCGGCCAGCAGCAGGCCGTGCCCGCGACCGCGTCCTGCGACGCCCGGCCCGCGTATCTTCATCACGCTGCCATTCTTCGCGCATCCCCGGGGCATTGCAAACCCGCCTGCCTGTGGTAGACTCACCATTCCCGCTTCCCTCACGGCCACCCCACCACCACACGACATGTCCGATTCACCTCCGCGCCGCTCCCGGCCCCCGGGCGATGGCGGGCCCACCGGCTCCGGCGATCCGAATTTCAACTGGCGCGGTCTGGTGCTGCTTGCACTGGCCCTGCTCCTCGTCAGCTCCGCCTTCATTTCCCCGAAACTCCTCGGCCAGTCGAAATCGCTGACCTATCCGGAATTCCGCGCCAAACTCACCGCCCAGCCGGAAACGCTGATTGACCGGACCAAGCCGTTCAAATTCGTGGTGCGTCCGGAAACCGGCGCCGAATTCATCGAGGGGTATTACAAAAATGACCTTGGTGTCAGCGAGGCCTTCACCACCCCGGTCCAGAGCCAGTGGCTCGAAAAGGGCACGCTGCTCGAGGAACTCAAGACCCTCAAGGACAAGGACGGCAAGGAGACGCCGATCGTGCCGCAGTTTGAGACCCGCCCCAGCGTGTTCAGCTCGGGCACCATGATGCTGCTTTCCATGCTGCTCATGTTCGGGTTGATCTACTTCTTCTTCCGCCAGCAGATCAAAATGGCCGGGCGCGGCGCCATGAGCTTCGGCAAATCCAAGGCCAAAATGCTCAACAGCGACCGCAACAAGGTGACCTTCAAGGACGTCGCCGGGTGCGACGAGGCCAAGGAGGAGGTCTGGGAACTGGTTGAATTCCTCAAGGACCCCAAAAAATTCCAGCGTCTCGGCGGCAAGATCCCCAAGGGCATCCTCATGGTCGGCCCCCCCGGCACCGGCAAAACCCTGCTCGCCAAAGGCATTGCCGGCGAGGCCGATGTCCCGTTCTTCAGCATCAGCGGGTCCGACTTCGTCGAAATGTTCGTCGGCGTGGGCGCCAGCCGCGTCCGCGACATGTTCGAACAGGGGCGCAAATCCGCTCCCTGCCTGATTTTTATTGATGAAATCGACGCCGTCGGCCGCCACCGCGGCCACGGTCTCGGAGGCGGTC
>JALRGF010000003.1 GCA_023253495.1 Verrucomicrobiales bacterium | reverse complement strand
GTCACCCTCCAGGGCAGCTTCAGTCACAACTGGCCGGTCTGGGAACGTGTCCTCGCCCTGCTGACCAACGGCTCGCTCGCCGTGCGCCCGATCATCGGCGGCCAGTGGGACCTCGAGGAATGGCCGGAAGCCTTCGAAAAGATGCACTCCGGCCAGGTCGTCAAATCAGTGCTGCGTCCGAACCGGGCGCTGAATTGACGGTGGCGGCCGTCCAGGTGGCGTGCCTCGCTTTCGGAACTCCCGGGATTTGGCGGCGGTTCTGTGCTCTATTGGGAGGGGATGATCAATCCTGATCTCGATTTCGAACTGCCGGCCGGGGTGATTCCTGCGGACGACGAAGTCTTCTGATCACAACGACGCCAATCTCCACCCTCCGCCCTCACCCGCACGTCCGGCACCCTTTCGCGGTGACCCCGCCCGGCCAGTACTCGGCCATCTTGCGGCGGAGAAAAGCCGTGCTGCCGGCCAGCTGGTCCAAGCCGTCCACGCCGTCCTCGATGCTGATCCATGAATCGAACCCGACGCGGCGCAACTCACCAAAGATGGCGTCATAATCATTGAGCCCTTTGCCGATCTCGCCATGGCGCAGGCGCTTGAGGTAACCGGTGTCGCCCGCCGCCTCCTCGCGGCGCAGGTCCTCAATGGTCCCCTCCACCAGATACCGGTCGCTGGCATGCATGGTCACCACGCGGTCGCTGATTCTGCGGAGCAGCTCCAGCGGATCCTCCCCGGCAAGAATGGTGTTCGACGGATCGTAGTTCACCCCGAAATTCGGATGCCGCACCCGGTTCACCAGATCACAGAAGACATCCATTTTCTGGGCGAATTCCGGCCACTGCCAGAAGTCATCCTTGTAATGGTTTTCGATGATCAGGGTGATGCCGCGCTCCTGGGCATAGGGCAGACAGGCTTCGATCCCCTCGGCCGCAAAGCGGATGCCGTCTTCACGCGTGACCTCGGGGCGCCGCTGGCCGCTCAGGACCCGGCAGTACCGGCACCGCAGCGCATACGCCATGTCGATCCACCGCTTTTCTTTCTCCACCTCGGCCCGCCGGAACTCCGGATCGGGATGCGTGAAGTCCGGCGAACAACACATCATCGGAATGGCCAGCCCAAGCTCATCGGCCCGCCGCTTGACCGGCCCCCAGCTCGAAGGCTCCAAGGTTTCCAGAAATCCGGCGTACCACTCGACCCCGTCCAGCTGCAGCTCGACCGCCACGGCAAACCACTCCTCCAACGACCGGGTTCCGGTCTTGCAGAGTTCAGTCATCCAGAGTTTGGGAACGGCGGCGAGTCGGGGCATGGCTGGTGATTAGCCGGAAATCAGCCGGCATCAACGCAGGATGCCGACGCATCGCTGTATCCGCCCCGCCCACGCCTCCGCCGCTTTTCCACTGGCGCGACCGGCGGAACGGTTTCTACTCCACTCCCATGAAGATCGGCCTCATCGGTTGCGGAAAAATGGGCACCGCCCTCGTGCAGGGCATTCTCGCCAAAAAACTCTGCCGCCCCTCGGACATCATCGCGCGCGACGCCGTGCCCAAGGCGATCGACGCTTTCCGCAAGGCCGTGCCCGGCTGCAAGGTGGCCGAAAACGGGCTGGAGGTCGCCGACGCCGCCGACGTCGTCCTGCTCTGCGTCAAACCGGCTGACACCGTGCCGGTCATGGCCGCGCTCGCGCCAGGCAAAAGCGCCCCGCTTCTTATCTCCATTGCCGCCGGCGTCAAACTGGAAGCCCTCGAGCGCGCCGCCGGTCCGCGCCACC
>JALRGF010000721.1 GCA_023253495.1 Verrucomicrobiales bacterium | reverse complement strand
CGCGCAATTCCGGCAGGTTGGCCGCACCGACGGACCCCAGGCCCGAGCGCAGGCCGCCGAGAAGTTGAAAAACTGTGTCGCGCAACGGCCCGCGGTACGGCACCCGGCCTTCGACGCCCTCGGGGACGAGTTTTCCGGACGAATTCTGCCCGTAGCGGTCACCGGACCCTTTGCGCATCGCCTTCAGGCTGCCCATGCCGCGGTATTCCTTGAACGTGCGGCCCTGGTGCTGGATCAGGCTGCCGGGGCTTTCCGCCGTGCCGGCCAGCAGCGACCCGAGCATCACCAGATCCGCCCCGGCCGCCATCGCCTTGACGAGGTCCCCGGAATACCGGATGCCGCCGTCCGCAATCACCCGCACCCCGTTCTCCCGCGCCCAGCCGGCCACCGCCTGAATCGCCGAAAACTGCGGCACCCCGACCCCCGCAATCACCCGCGTCGTGCAGATGCTCCCGGGCCCCACACCCACCTTGACCGCTCCCGCGCCAGCCGCATGCAGGTCGCGCGCCCCCTCGGCCGTGACCACGTTGCCCGCCACCACATCCACCCCCAGCGAGGCAATCTGCTCGACCACCTGCAGCACCCGCGTGGTATGCCCGGTGGCCGCATCAATGAACAACGCATCCGCCCCGGCCGCCTGCAGCGCGCGCGCCCGATCCAGCGCGTCCTCACCCACTCCGACCGCTCCCCCGACCCGCAACTGCCCGTTTTCATCCAGGCAGGCGTTGGTGTACCGCTGGCGCTTTTCGATGTCCTGACTGGTGATCAGCCCGGCCAGACGGCCGGAGGCGTCGATCAGCGGGAGCTTTTCGATCCGGTGGCGGTACAGAATCCGCCGCGCCTCGTCCAGACTGGTGCCTTCGGCCGCCGTCACCAGCCGCTCCAGCGGTGTCATCACGTCCTCCACCCGCTGGTCGGGATTCTCGACATACCAGATGTCGCGGTTGGTCACCATGCCCTCCAGCCGGCCCTCGGCGTCGACCACCGGAAATCCCGCCACTCCCTTGTCGGCCATGAAGCGCTCCATTTCGGCCAGCGTCATCGTCCGCCGCACCGTGAACGGGTCCGGGATCACCGTGTTCTCGGACCGCTTGACCCGCGCAATCTGCGCCGCCTGCTCGTCAATCGGCATGTTCCGGTGCACCACCCCCAGCCCGCCCTCCCGCGCCAGCGCAATCGCCAGCTCCGCCTCCGTCACCGTGTCCATGGCCGCCGAAACAATCGGTATGTTCAGCGGAATCCTCCCCGTCAGGCTGGTGGCCACCTCGGCCTCCCCCGGCAGCACCCCGCTCCGCGCCGGAACGAGCAGAACATCATCAAAGGAAAGGCCCAGGGGAATCGCGTGGTCGCTCATGAGGAGAAATCGGTGCCGTCTTCCGATAGCTCAAGAAATAGTTGCCGACACCCACTTTTCCCGGCCGCCGCGGGCACACACCCACCGGCCACTGCCGGGAATCCGGCAAAACGGCGGCTGTCGCGAGGGTCGCGGCGGAAAAAAACAGTGCTCGTGAACAGTATGAGTGCTGTGGCCGGCGACCGGCCCGCTTCGGGGGCGAAAAGCCGGGCGGGCGGGCGCCGTATCCTCCATCTTCCCGGCCGTATGGAGGA